>DAOSDD010000221.1:0-7410 GCA_035362115.1 Clostridiales bacterium
CCAGGGTAAGTATAATATCTGTTACCTGGGGCTTCGATTCCAGGGGGCTTCTGGAGAAGGGCAAGCCTGATTTTATTGCTGCTACTCCTGATGAAATGGTAAATATTATTTGCAATATGTCAGATTGCCAAAAAAATATGTGAATATAGCATATGGTGCTAAGTATAAAGGGGAATATTTAATTTATAAGAAGAAAATATTTAATAAATGTACCCGTATGAAGGTGGATGTTTGATAATAATGGGAAACGTAAAAGATAGCATGAAAGACAGTGTAGATACCTCTGTAAATACATACAATGTTAAAGGCAACATGACAAAGGATACTCTATTATACCTTCCTGCCAAAGCAATTGAGGGTATTATTGGTATTGCTACCCTATATCTTTTCACAAGATTTTTCAAACCTGAGGAATATGGTGACTACAACCTGGCTGTTGCTACTGTAAATATAACCGCCCTTTTCCTATTTGGCTGGCTTTTTCAGGCTGCATATAGGTATGTTAATAATTTTTCCGGTAAAAGAAAGATTTCCGTATTTTACTCAACTATATTTTCCGTCTGGACAGTTATTAGTATATCCACAACTGTAATTGGACTTATTCTTCTTCTGATTCTTAGAAATCGGTTTGATAGCTACACTGTTAAATTTATACTATTCAGCATACTTATGTTTTTCACATATAGTATCACTCAGATCCTTTTCGCATTATTAAGCGCAGCACGGATAATTAAGTTGAACTTAATACTTTCCATATTATCAGCAGCGCTTAAATTAGCACTCACAACGCTTTATGTGAAAGTTCTTGACGCCGGTATTATTAGTACAGTTGTAAGCATCGTACTTGTAGATGCAGGAGTTATAGGTATTATAGTTTTCAGGCTTAAAATATACAGATATATAAGCCGTCATCTTTTTTCCCGTAAAGTAATGAAAAAATTTATACAGTATGGTATTCCGCTTGTAGGCGTAAGTCTTTCCTTAAGTCTTCTCAGCCATTCAGACAGATACATTATTAAATTTTTTCTAGGCTCTGAGGAAGTAGGCATTTATACCGCCAACTATTCAATAGCTTCTTCAGTTTTCAGCATGTTATTGCTGGCTATAATGAGAGGAGTATATCCTACAATTCTCAAAACATGGAAGCAAAACAATATCAGCCTTACCGAGGAGCTGCTATCAAATGCTGTACGTTTTTTCCTAATAATAACTGTCCCTGCTGTTGTAGGTATCAGTATTCTTTCACCTGTTATATCCAGAATTCTCGATCCTCTATATATTAGTGGCAGCAGTGTTATTATTTATGTTTCCATCGGGATGTTTTTTCTTGGCCTCACTGAGTATAATAATAAGGCTTGGGAACTTACATCCAGTACAGGAGTAATTTTTAGGAACAGTTTGCTGTGCTGCCTTTTCAATATAATTTCAAATATTATATTAATACCTGTTGCCGGCTATAAAGCAGCAGCGGTAAACACTGCACTGTCCTATATTTTTTATTTTCTGCTTTCCTTTTTCGGCAGCAGAAAGATATTGAAATGGCATCTCTCCACAACTAATTATTTAAGAATATTTGGTTCTGCAGCTTTAATGGGTTTGATTATTTATACTACAACCAAAGTATTATCTGTAAATATTCCAATGCTAATTGTACTGGTGCCGGCAGGTATGGTTGTATATGGTGCAGGTCTTTACCTTACCGGAGAAATTAAGCCTGAAGTAAGGCAGCTGGTGGCAAAGGTAAAAAAATGAGTCGTTAAGAGTCAATTCCCCTATAAAAATACTCCTGATCATCCAAATCCCAATCGGTTATACCTCTCAATTCCTGAATAAACTCACTTTGCTCTTTTTCGTCCAAGTATGGGTTTTGCATGGCTTTACCTGCAAGCATAAGCGAAGCCGGAACCCTATGGCTAATGCGGGTACAGGGTTCATCATTTTCATGTCCCTTCCATTCCCTGCCTCCAAATACCCGATAATCAAACATATAACCTTTTTTTCCTCTATCTGCAGCCATCCTGCACCATTTAAACACTGATGAAACCCTTTCCTCTATAGATTTTTGAGGCTTTTTCCCTTCAGGGAAAAGCAGAATTCTACCCAGCTTTGCAAAATGCTCAAAACGTGGTTCTGCTTCCAGCCAGTCAAACAGAGTCTCATCATTATCCATACCCCAGGCAAAAATGTGATGAATTTCCTTTCTCAGAGCTTTTAGTTCTTTTGCCCATTTCTGCTTATCTTCTCCGCTTTCATTCATATTTAAGTATGGTATTACCTCAGCTTCAGGTTTAATTTTATGTATTTCATCTGCCAAAAAGTTAAGTACATGCACATCCCATTTATATGGAAGCAATTTCTGACATCTGGGACATATGCAATTCCTGGAAATTTCTCTTGCCGGTTCGATGAAAATCCCGTCTATATCCGGTTCCAGCCTCTTTGGAAGAAGGCTGACCATCCACTGTCTTGCTTCATCTTCAAAAGGACATACACTCATCTTCGGGCCCCATTTAGTATCTCTTAGCAGATGCTCAGGTGCATTTGGCTCTGTCATAGTATATTCAGGTCCGCCTCCGCAAAAGCCATAGAATCCTCTTGCCAGTTTAATCCCCAAAGAGTGTGCATATTTTGAAGCATCAACCCATGACTTATCAAATCCATTGGCATTGGTCCAGAAGACCACAAGCCAGTTTATGCCGGCTTGGCTTAAATGATCAAGATAATTGTAGTTTACAGAAATATCTTTTGGGTCATCAGAAAATCCTTTACGGTTGAAAATATTCCAGCCACATTCATATACAGCTCTCATATCAAAAAAAGATTTGTGCATGTATGTTAATTCCTCCGGTACTATTGATAATATTGATACAACACATATAATAGTGATAGTATATCAATATCGCAGCTAAACTGCAAATATAAGCAAAAATGGGGGGTGCATATAACTTAAGTGAACAAAATATTGGTAAGGAGCATAAGTGAATCTGCTGTAGCTGGGCAGGGAACTCTTCTCTCAAGCAACAGATATTCCTTTTATGTTAAAGAGTTTCCCTGTATATTAGTTGCATGCGATTACATAAATAGCAATTTAATATTAATAATCCAAGCGAGGAGATGTAAATATGAAGATTAAGAACCCTTATTTCAAGATTTTACCCAAGGTTGTTGAAGCTAACAAAGAAACAACCATAACTATTCTTCCTTTGTTTGAACATGTTGCATTTAAGCAGGATTCAGAGTACGAAATTCTTTATTACCCTCTGGATAAACCTGTTCAACATGACAATAGTAACGAAAGTTATGGAAAAAAAGCCGTACCGGAAAATGGGACAATCAAATTTACCAGAGTCTTTGAAGGTGAACAGGAACACATATTGATTCTTAATGAGATTAATAGTCGAGGTAAAAAAATTATTGATGAATTTAGAATTTATTCTTTAGAAAATGATCTGTATGAAAGATACCCTTACAAAGGTGATTTACATATGCACAGCAACCGTTCAGATGGAGTTGAATCTCCTGCATATGTAGCAGCTTCATGCAGAAAAATCGGCCTGGATTTTATGGCTTTGACTGATCATCACCGCTATTACCCTTCAATTGAAGCCCAAGAGGCTTTCAACGACATAGATCTTGACTTTAAGATATTCAGGGGAGAAGAAGTGCATCCTCCCAAAAACCCATTACATACAGTAAATTTTGGTGGAAGTTTTAGTATAAACGAGCTTTTTGAGAATACCGAAAAATATTACAGTGAAATAGATGAGTTAGCAGATAAGCTTGGTAATATCCCTGATTATGTGGATAAATATGAGTATGTGTCATCTGTATGGGTTTGTAACAAAATTCGTGAAGCAGGCGGACTTTCTATATTTTGTCACCCATATTGAATTTACTTGCATGAGAAATGCAAACAGGCATACTATATCTCCTCAGGATTAATATCACACATGTTTGATACTCAGCCCTATGATGCATTTGAGCTTCTGGGAGGTTATCATTTAAGTGAAGTTGAATCAAATACGCTGCAGGTTGCCCGCTATCATGAAGAAATATCAAAAGGCAAAAAAATACCTATTGTAGGTTCAACTGACTCACATGGCTGTGAAAAAGGCAGTCTATTCGGCTGGTATTATACCATTGTTTTTTCGCATACTTCAGAATTACAGGACATTATAGGTAATATTAAGAGTCTCCATAGTGTAGCTGTTGAAGCGCTCCCTAACGAGAAAGTCAGGGTTTATGGGCCTTTCAGACTTGTTAAGTATGCACTCTTTCTAATCAGAGAAGTGTTTCCGGCGCACGATGCTTTATGCTTTGAGGAGGGCAAACTTATGCTTGATTATATCAGCGGAGACAAATCAGTATCAGATAAATTGGGCAGGTTAAAAGGGCAAACAACTGAACTAATGGCAAATTTTTTTGGTAGATGAGGACAACTATGACAGTATGCCAATATATGTCCTTGATAGAGCAAATTAATCACATAATATAAATGAGTGTATTGTGCTCAAAAGGATTGTAGGTTATAATATGATTGTACAATTACATTGTCTTGAGAAGGTGAGAATGTGGAAAAATAAGCTTTGATAGACTACTGGGTTGAAACTGCAAATAAGGACTATCAGACTATGTTCAATTTATTCAATAGCAAAGATTTTCACTGGAGTTTATTTATGGGACATTTGGTTGTAGAAAAGCTGCTTAAAGCTATTTATGTTAAGAATGTAAATTCCAATCCACCTAGAATACACGATTTACTAAGGTTATCTGAAGAAGCGCAGGTTTATACAACTGAGGTGCAAAAAGATGATTTAGACTTAATAACAACTTTTAATATAAGTGCTAGATATCCACACTTCAAACATAGCTTTTATAAGAAGTGCGATTATGAATTTACCAAGGTTAATATAAAGAAGATTGAGGAGTTGAGAGCATGGCTACTTTTAACACTAGAGAAATGATAGAAAAAATTGCAAGGGATTTTGGTACGCTAGTGCAAAAGGAATTTGACGTAAAGAACATATACTTATATGGTTCATATGCAAAAGGGACTAATTCAGAAGACAGTGATATAGATATCGCTGTAATTGGGGATGATTTTTCAGGTGATTTGATAGATGATACATTTAAGTTGATGAGAATAAGGAGAAAGATTGATAATCGAATTGAACCTAGACCATTCAGAACATGTGATTTTAATACATCTAATCCATTTTCTAACGAGATTATGAAGACTGGAATAATGATAATGTAAACGAGCTTTTTGAGAATATCGAAAAATATTACAGTGAAATAGATGAATTAACAGGTAAGCTTGGTAATATCCCTGATTATGTGGATATATATGAATATGTGTCATCTGTATGGGTTTGTAACAAAATTCGTGAAGCAGGCGGACTTTCTATATTTTGTCACCCATATTGAATTTACTTGCATGAGAAATGCAAACAGGCATACTATATCTCCTCAGGATTAATATCACACATGTTTGATACTCAGCCCTATGATGCATTTGAGCTTCTGGGAGGTTATCATTTAAGTGAAGTTGAATCAAATACGCTGCAGGTTGCCCGCTATCATGAAGAAATATCAAAAGGCAAAAAAATACCTATTGTAGGTTCAACTGACTCACATGGCTGTGAAAAAGGCAGTCTATTCGGCTGGCACCAGAGCAGATGGAGGAATTGTTTGCGACTATTTAAAAGCTCAACAGAATTCGTAATTGAAATACAATGAGGTTTGCAACCTATATTATTATTCAGGAAGATAGCAATAAAACCAGCAATGCTATCTTCCCAGATTAAACCATAAACTGGTCACTAACCAGTTTTTTATTGTTATTACTCACCTGCACTATCTCCATGGTCTTCTACAGAAGGATCTTTTTTATTATGTTTCCCTACCTTTTTCCTTTTTCTAACACACTCAGAAAGAAGATATTCGATCTGTCCATTGATAGACCGGAAATCAGCTTCCGCCCAGGCCGCAATCTCTTCATACAATTTTTGTGATAACCGAAGAGGTATTTGTTTCTTGTTTTCATTTATATTCATGACTAATACCCATTCTTAATAAAGACTACCACTATTTACAATAGGTTGGGCATCTTTGTTACCACATAAAACGACTAATAAATTAGACACCATAGCAGCTTTACGTTCTTCATCAAGAGTTACAATCGAATTTTGATTGAGTTTTTCCAAGGCCATTTCCACCATACCAACAGCTCCATCAACAATCATTTTTCTTGCATCAATAATAGCACTGGCTTGCTGTCTTTGTAACATAACAGCGGCAATTTCCGGGGCATAAGCGAGATAGGTGATCCTAGCTTCTATAATTTCAAGACCTGCTTCTTTAACTTTATCCTGAATTCCTTTGCGTATCCGTTCCGCTACTTGTGCGCTTGAGCCCCTAAGGCTGCCCTCATCTGGCTCACCATCTCCGGTAGTATCAATGCCCGGGGCAACATCGTAGGGATATATCCGTACAATATTTCTTACAGCACTATCACATTGCAATGATAAATATTCTTTATAGTTATCAACATTAAATACAGCTTTTGAAGTGTCTATTACTCTCCACATAACAGCAATCCCTATTTCTATAGGATTTCCAAGTACATCGTTTACCTTTTGCTTGACATTATTCAACGTCATAATTTTTAAAGATATTTTCTTGTTTGCCAATTCAGCCGGAGTTACGTTTCCCCCGGATGCAATGACCAATTTAGATGCCGGAGCACTGTCCACATCCCCACTTTGACCTAGACGAGTTTTAGAAGCGGGATTTACAGCTACTGAAAACGGATTGACATAATAAAAGCCGGACTCTTTCAGGGTACCGATATATTTCCCGAATAGAGTTAAAACCAAGGCTTCTTGAGGTTTAATGATTTTAAGACCGAGAAATGGAATAAAGCCAAATATAGTATAAGTGATGCCGATAGCTAAAGGAACTCCCCCTATACCATATTTTTTGTCTAAAAGAATCCCACCTATAATAATAAGACCAATTGATACAAAATAAAGCACGACAAATAGAATTAGCATCGGCATACCTGGTCTTGCTTTCAAAATTTTTTCTTCCATGATTACCACCTCTTATATGTATTTATGATATTGTTATGATATCATTATCATATCATTATAATATTATAATACCATGGCTGACAAAATTGTCAAGCAATAAAATATCTTTTGGGTGCATTTAATTTATCTGAAGAAAATATTGGTAAGGGGTATAAGTGGAGGTGCTGTAGTTTGGCAGGGGAAACTCTTCTCTCAAGTATCAGGCATTCCTTTTATGCTAGAGAGTTTCCCCATATCTGAGCGAAGTGATAGCAAAATTTAAAGGCTCTAAGCACCGTAACGATAGCCCCTGGTAAATATTTCTTCAGATTTGATA
>DAOSDD010000222.1:0-7406 GCA_035362115.1 Clostridiales bacterium
ATTATCCTGCCGAAACCACCGGGAAAACGCTCAGGGTGGACATCCCAATAATCTTTATCTCCTCTCTTCTGCCATCCAAAATCCAGCTGATAGTGTGTAACTCCCAGCTTTGCACAAGCTTCCATTTCCTTAATGACAAACTCTTCATTCATATGTTCCACACACTGTCTATCTCCCCAAAGATTGGCCATAACCGAATAATCTCGTTCAGGTATAATTAATGACCTTTCTCTTTGATATTCTTTCAGAGCCAGCAGTGCACAATTGTAATTTCCTCTAAACACTCCTATTACAGAGCTATAGGTAATCTTATACTCTTCAGGTATTTCCTCGGGACGTATACCCCACCCTAATGTTTCTATTCTTTTTTCGCATATACGGAAGTTGCCTTCCACTTCCGGGCGCTGATCAGAAAAGCATGGACTTTCTTTATGGAAAAATAATCCTTCACTATCCGGCGGGCAGTAAAATACAAGACTGCCCTTATCAAAGCCTGAGGGATTAAGTCTTTCTTCTACAAGATGGTTAGTTAAATCCGTCCTTGCAAAAAACTCATATGACCGCAAATATTTGTTATCAAGTGCCACTGGGTAAGTATCAAGTATATTGAGCCTTGTCCCGCTGAAAAAATCACCCATCGGCATTTTGTCTGACTTCACTTCTATAAATGTTCTTATAGCCGGAGCATTATCATACACAACCGCATGCCGTTTTACATCCATACAGTGCACTTTATCCCTGAGGTGAAAAACAATCTCAAGGTAAGAGCCCGAATATATAGAATCATTAACCTTATTTGAACTAACATCTACAAGCTGCATTTCATACTCTGATCTCTCTTCGGAATCTTTTTGCCTTATATCGTTAGTAAGACCTTCATATGATATCTCCCTGAGCCAATCATTATCCTTCTCTGAGTTATGTATTGTGCTATGCTTTAATACCCACTGGTATCCTGCAACCTTATCCAATATTGAAACTGTATATAGGGAACCTTTATCATACTTCCAAACTCTTTCAATGTAACGGTTTCCCAGAAAGTATTTCTGTCCTTCAACTCTGAAATAGGATTCCGTCTTTACTTCTTGTTTAGATATGTCTTTCTCAATAGTATTTAACACTGTCATTATCCCCATATTTTGCCCTCCGTCAGTCCAAATTGTAGTGTTAAAATCTTCTCATTATAATCTCATTAAGAATAATAATAACGACTGCAGCTACATCTATATTATATATGAAAAATACAGTATGCTTATATGCCGCATCTATGCTATACTCTGCATTTTAAATTTTATAATTAATGCTTATTGGAGTAAAGACACAATTTGTTACATTATAAACATCCAGTTGTCAAGGTTCATAAAATGTTATATATAAAACAAAATGTTATTTTTTTAATATTATCTAAAAGAGAATACAAAACAGCCCTACCTGAAAATGGTTTATGGCAGGGCTGAAAGATCCAAATATGTTTCTATTTTATTATATATAACGTAAAATGATTCTACACGGTTTATAAACTCAGCAGACTTATCTTTCCGCTCTTCTATAGATATTAGGTGTCATACCTGTATATTTTTTAAACAATCTGTTGAAGGTTACATTATTGGTTATACCAACCTTCAAATATATTTCATTTATCTTTAAAGAAGTATTTTTCAAAAGTCTTGATGCTTCCTGCATTCGTATTTGATTTATATAATCACTCAAACATTCACCTGTTTCATTTCTAAAATGTCTCGAAAGATAACTCCGGGAAATACAGAATTTTTCTGCCAGCATATCTATACTGATATCTTCCATATAGTGCTGGTTTACATACTCTTTAACATTACGGACAATATCATCCTCCGACGGTGTGTGAGTACAGATATAGTTATAATATGTTATAATTATATTCTCACATGAGATTTGATAATTTTCTATAGTTTCATACATTTTAATCATTGAATATATGTTTTTCATGTTAAAATCAGGCGGTATCCTGCTATATAACCTTGACAAAGCATCATTACAGCTGTTAACAATATCAGCACACAGCAAAAATATTGAAAAACTGCTTACTTTCTTATCAGCATTATATTTTAATATGTCGTTAACATGTTTTATGCATTCATCAATCTGCTTGTTTGAAAGTAAGTTCACAATTTGTTCACGCTGCGTGTTTGTAAAATAAATAGAATCTTCTATCTCACAATTTCCTTCAGTCATTATCTGAGTTTCATTACACAGATTCCTGTTTTTTTCAAGGCTATTGATTCTTTTGTAAACATTGTTCAGTTGTGAAAAATCATCATATGTTTTGCTTACGATAATTGTAAAGAAAACATATTTGTTTTCAGCATTCAGCTTATCTACCAGCACATTTATTTTTTCTTCAATATTTTTATTGTTTTCAGCACTAACAATTGATGTGATATTATCATTTTCAACCTGAAATGATATTGCCTGCCCGAATAATTGTTTGAGATACCTTTCGATTAGTTCATTTATTATAAATATAACCTTGCTATATTCCAGTTTTATATCAGAGTAAAATTTTTCTCTGCAGCACACCTTGAAAATAATAATGATATATTGGGAAAATATTTCACTTTTACCGTCAAATCCATATGGCATTTCTTTTTCTTGTGATATCACATTTAAAAGCTTTTCCCTATAAAAAACCGATTTCAATATAGAGTCCTTTTTATCAATATCATTTTCATATCGCATGTTTTCTTCAACAATATTTCTTACATTGTTAGCTATGTATTTCAAATTAATAGTGCCACTTTTATCCCCAGATATATTTTTAGCTTTACCTATCATCTCAACAATCTGCTTTACAGAATTATTAAAGCCTTTAATAATAAAAACTGAAGCAATACTTCCCAATAATACAGATATAATAATTGCTATATTAAGCAGAAATTTTGTTTGCCTTGTATATATTCTAAATGTTTCATCAGGAATATACTTGCAGAATACCAAAGATGTAAAAGAAAACCTCTTTATAGATATAAATCCTTCATTGTTTCTTGTAAGCCCTTCCTTGCTTCCCAAGTTGTATTTTATATCTTTGATATTTTTATCTTCTAGAATTTCTAAAGGAAATATTGCCTGCCCTTCCAAATTATAAATATAAAAATCATTCATAAAATCCGGCTCAATTATTTTTACAAGAGATTTTGGATTAACCAATGCAGTTATTGTAAAACTACTCCCTGTTTTTTCCTTGTAAATCACCGGTATAAGTGGTCTTGTATTATTTCCGACCCAGTCAAAGCTTGAATACTCAGTGAAGTTGTGAACAGGAAGAATCTTGAATGTGAAATCCTCCTCCAGTTGTTTTATGAATAGATCCCAATAGTCATCTGAACCTGACAAGATTTTGCTAAGATACATGTCTTTATTGCATGCACTGTTGCAATCTATAACAATATTACCTTTTAAGTCAATTATAATTATGTTTTCAATGAAACTATTTTTATTACAGTAATCAAGTATTGTTGCTTTCGCTCTTTCTATATCTACTGCTGACATGGTTCTTGTTCTCAATTGTTCACCATATTTTTGGTATAAGCTTATCAGAACATTTGTGATAATGTTTTCAAATTGCTGTTCTATCCCTAAAGCAACGTAATTTAATCTTTTATGCGTTTTATCTATTAGTTCTCTTTCTATATTATTTTTATAAACTACGTTTAATATTAATTGAAATGAAGATACAATCAGTATTACAGTCAAAAAACCTGCCAGGAGTTGAGCATATATTGACTTTGAATGAAAAATACGCGTAATTCTATTCATAATAATTCATAGCACCCCTGTCAATAAATTAATTATACCAAATATACAATATATCTATAACACATCATAATATATCATATCTTAGCACATAGTTGCAATCCAGTATATGCATGCGGGCACATTTTCTTCCTAAATTATTAGGGACGTTTCTACATTTCTACAGAATTATTATTATTGGGGACGTTTCTACAGCTATATAAAAAGAGCCTGACATAATGAATTAATAATTCAATTAATCAAGCTCTTTTCTATTTTATATTTGCTATATAAAACAAGATAACTGTTTTGTATTACAATCTTTTTATTAAGTAATTGCTTTGTTCTTTATAGAGTAGCTCTTATCCGGAAACAAAACACTAAATACTAATACAGTTGCGATTGCCACTATAACGGATGCATAAGTTTCCGTAATTGCCGGATGTATTGGGAAATTACCAAATATACTTTTGTAAACTACCCATATGGAGCCTGTAATTACAGATGAAAACATCGAGATAATTGCCCCTTTCTGGGAAACCTTCTTCCAGAATAATCCAGCCAGTATAACTATGAATAATGCTCCTCTTATTGTATATGCAAAGTAAACTATATCAAGGATCTTCGTGCTTCCATTAATTGCTATCGCCAATGCTATACATATTACACCGGATATTGCTGTAGAAATTCTGGATACCACAAGCAGTTTACTCTCAGAAGCTTTAGAACCCCGCCTTGGCTGATAAATATCTTTGGTAAACATGGTACCGCATGCCAGAATAATAGGTGAAGATGTAGATAATATAGCAGCCAGAACTGATGCTAAAACAATACCCCCTGCAACAGGGTTCATATTAATCATTAATGTTGGCAGAGCAAGCTTTGCATCTGTTATATGAGGAAACTTCGCTCGTGCTATCATTCCAAGCAATGCTGTAAGAATACCAAACGGGGCTACAATCAAGGCTCCTGCAATTGAAGCTTTTTTTGCGGTGATCTCATCTCTTGCTGCAAGGATAGGCTGTATTCCCGCTTGGGCTGTACATGTGCCCAGAACAGATGCAATTATCCAGGATGAAACTCTTGGTAATCCTATATTGAGCCAGTTGAAATACTCCGGCGGCAGACTTGATTGAATAGTTTTGCAGCTGCCGAT
Organism: Clostridiales bacterium; assembly: GCA_035362115.1. Taxonomy (GTDB): domain Bacteria; phylum Bacillota; class Clostridia; order Acetivibrionales; family DUMC01; genus DUMC01. Next base: position 4,925 of record DAOSDD010000222.1, read on the forward strand.
ACCCTTAATTGAAACTACAAGTGCAAGTATAATTCCCCCATATTTTATGATAAAATGAAGGACACTGGTATACCCTACTGCACTCATACCTCCAATCAGAGTATATATAACAAATCCTGCTCCCAGAAGTATTACCGACAAATTAAAGTCCAGCTTTAATACTAGAACTCCAAAAGAACCGGCAGCTATTATCTGTGCTGTTCCAACTACCAGCATAACAAATATCAGGAAAACACTTGATACCATTCTGGCCTTTTCACCTAAAACATTTCCTATAATACCAGGTATGGTTACTTTATCCATGCTTCTATACAACTTGGCGAAAAAAATGCCTAAAACCAGAAGTCCTATTCCGTTAGCTACAGTATACCAGGCTCCTGAAATCCCATAGCTGTAACCATATTCCGATATCCCTATAGTTGATGTCCCACCCAGCCATTCCCCTGTTGATGCTGCGACAGCGACAAAAAAGCCCAGATTTTCACCATGATATGTGCTTAAAGAAACCGACTTCCTTTTCGCCGCTATGCCAACAACAACAACAATCATGAAATATAATGCCATTATTGAAAATTGTATCCACATTGTTATTATTCTCCATACCGCTTATTCAGCAACAGGTATTTCAAGCTCCAGTAAAGGCGGATACTGCTGGCACCCAAAAACATCGCCTTCCCCAACACTTCCACTTGGTTTTGATCTCATAATAGTAAATTTAATTGCATAAGCAGGATCAAACTCTACAAAATCGCAAATTCTTTCCTCCGGTATATCATACAGCTTTGCTATAGTGCTTTTTGATAAAACCTTGCTTGCTTTTACCATTTCGTATTTATCTTTATCTGTAAATATTATATCAAAGGTTATTTTATTAACCCCTGCATTTTTACTTCTTATAGTTTTAGCAATTTCAGTTAACTTAACTGTTTTCAATTTACTTGCCTCCCTTTACATTCTTTTCATTCTTTTTGATGATATTCCTTTTTTATGGAGAACTGTCCCCACCTTTGTCCCCACTTTTGATGGAGAACTGTCCCTGCTTTTTCCCTACTTTAGCTTGTCTTGTATTTATCCAATATCAATGAATTTCAGATCAAACAACTCCATAGGGTCATCTACAGGTACAATATGATTCATTGTCCACTCATAGGCGGGGCTGGCTTTAATAACTTCATCAAGAAGGAATGCTGCTGATCCAGCTGTTCCCTTTACTTCCGGCAGTCTTGCATAGAAAAGTTGTCTTAATCCGATCATTGTAACTTCGTGGGCTACTTCATCTGTAGGTGCTACACCTTCGACTACAATACAAAGCTCATGGGACTTGATTTCCTTTACAGGCTCAAGATCACCCATTACACCGTTCTTGCCAAACACTCTGTAACTTAAGTGATATTCCTCATTTGGGAAACGTTCCTTAACCTGTGATCTTGCCCAATCCAGTACCTTATCAATGTTTTGGATGGAATACGGATCACGGATTCCTGCAATTCCTATATAACGTTCTCCTATTTTCCCTGATCCCTCAAGTTTGACCGTGATTTTCCCTTCTGTTGGTATGTATTTAGGATTGGTTATTCTGCAAGTTTTTTCATCAAACTGTTCATATTTGCACTGACTCATATCAATCATTCCGCCGGCAAAATATTCATAATATGGATTTGATCTCTCATACATGGCATGGCCTGCGACTGATGCAATAGTACATCTTTGCTTTGGATGCATTGCAGTTACTTTCACATCATCTTTTGTAATAGTCCCAATAACTGATTCTTTTGCTCCATAGGGTTCTGCACAGAATGATGCGCATTCAAGAACTTTTCCAAGATAATATGATAAGTTTTCTGGGAATCCTTCTTTAATTGCTGGTGCGGCAAATATTGCAATATCACTTGACCTTCCACCTATAATTACATCAGCACCACCTTCAAGAGCCTTAATATACGGGTGAACACCGGCTACTGCAACAATTCTATTGGTTTTATCCAATACTTCCGGTGTCAAATCACTATATCCCTCAAGGCCTTTTACCTGGACGCCTTTTTTCAGTTTATCATACAAATACTGCTTATCTACATTAGAATAGAAGTATGCAAGTTTAAATTTGGGTATATTATGCTTTTTAGCCAGATCCCTTATTATGTCAATATACATATCTACTCTGCTGTTTGTACCGGTATCCCCTGCTGACCCGATAATCATGGGAACACCCTGCTCTCTTGCTGCAACAAGCATCAATTCCAGATCATGTTTCTGCCAATTATAATGGCTTGCACAAATATCTTCACCAAGCGGTGTAGGTCCTATATCATCACTGCCTGAATCGCTGCAGTAATAATCAGGATGTGTTTTAGCTCCTATATAAAAGCTCTCTTCCTTTGTAGGCGCAAATCCAAGATGTCCGTTAGGACAGATAATTCTAAGTTCCTTTTTCATCAAACTATTACCTCTTTCCTCACATTTTTTTGTACTTCATAGTTTTATA
>DAOSDD010000223.1:0-7040 GCA_035362115.1 Clostridiales bacterium
AGATGCTATACCGTATTGAGACTCTGTCAAATTAACACCCTTTACTCCGGCTTCAAATGCAATACCCGAAGCACCGGTTTGACTTTCCGGATAAACTGATACTGAATACATGCCCGCCGGTCCTCCGACAGCATAAATTATATTTTTACAGTTAAATAGCGTAAAACCCATATTAGGATTCTCAAGTGCATTTAGATTAAGGGCTATCAATCCAATTGTTTTTTTTTCAGCATCATTATTGCTTCCTTTGTTTTCAGCATCACTATTGCTACTTTTATTTTCTACACCATTATCAATTTCGTTGTTTTCTCTATTATTGATGATTTCTTTATTGTACGCTATCTTTTCAGTTAAAATTCCAATTACCAAATACTCGTCAAATATTTTAATTTTTCTTTCTCGAACCCTTTCTTGAAGCTTTTCAGTCATATACCTTGAGGTCAGAGGCCCGGCCGATGTAGCACGCTGTTTGGGATCATGATCGGTTTTGTATCCTACATATTCACCATAACTATTGTGAGGAAATGGAACTCCAATTTCTACAAGTTTAAAAAAGCTGCGTGAAGAAAGAGCCGCCTCTATAAGAGCAATATCTCCATGCATGCAGCCACCCTCGAAAAGAGTTTCAGCCATATCCATTACGGAGTCCCGGGCACTCCCAGCCATAGTTAATTTATAATATGTCTGTTTATCGGAGCCGGTATTTCTGGAAGTCCCCATGTTAATTCCCTCGGTTACAATGGCAATATCTTTTTGTCCCAGCGAATAAAGGCTGTCAGCTGCATTAAAACCTGCACAGCCGGTACCAACTATAACGGTATTCAGGCTATACACATCAATATGGATTCCATCGATTGCTACTGTTTGTTTTTCCATATGAACCCCTACCTTCCATGTATACTATTCTCAACTATATTTTATTTTCTCTATTATTCTCCCACAACCTCAGACTTTTCTCTGTCTAGCTGCCCACTGGCTGCTGCCTGCTGGCTACTGTCCATTTTCCTCCGTCCTCTATCTACCATCCACCATCCACTATCCACTAATCACCATCCACTATCCTCTATCTACCATCCACTATCCAGCTTACAACCTTCTTAAGTGAAAGCCTCCATCTACATTCAGCACCTCTCCTGTTGAGAAATCCAGTGCTCCGGAGCAAAGAACAGAGACTGCCTTTGCTATATCCTCAGGATAACCCCACCTTTTTATAGGGGTCAGCCCTCCATTTATTAGAGTATCGTATTTTTCTTTAACAGCAGATGTCATATCTGTTCGAATAATTCCCGGTCTTATTTCATATACATTTATACCGTATTCTGCCAGTCTATCGGCAAACAGTGCAGTTATCATACTTATACCTGCTTTTGAAATACAGTATTCTCCTCTGTTTGTAGAGGATGTATACGCAGAAATAGACGATATGTTTATTATTCTCGGATGGCAGCAGTTTTCAAAATTATTATGTATTAGCTTATTACCCTTGATTAAACTATCATCAGGTATTTGATTATTGTTATGGATCTGATTAATCATAGTATTTGCAACAAGCTGTGTAAGGAAAAAAGTCCCCTTAAGATTAATATTCAACACATAGTCCATACTTTCTTCTGTTGTCTCAAGAATATCCATCCTTGACTTCGGAGCAACCCCCGCATTATTAATAAGAACATCAATTCGACCGAACTCATTCATAACCCGGCTGACTATTTCTTTTCTACTTTTTTCTGAAGAAATGTCCCCCTTGATGTAGATTACCGGATTCCCTTTCTCTCTTACCCCGGATATGCTGTCACCTATTTTCTCTTCATCCGTTGTAGCAACCATGGCTACAGAATAGCCATCCTGGGCAAGCCTTACTGCTATAGCATTACCTATACCCCGTGCAGCTCCGGTAATAAGAGCTGTTTTATTACTTAGTGACACATAAATTCCCCCTGTCTATATAAATGCAGGACTGTCCCTGGTTGTTACTTCCTGCAGTATTCCTTGTATATTGGTCCATAGACTTCTGAATCTCTTATAACACACCCGGCAGTGCCTCCGGCTCTCATAATTTCAGTACATTTCCCGCAGGTTATACAGCATTTTTCTTTTCTTACAAAGCCATTGTTAAATATGTCTTTGGGGAAATCCGGATATGCAAACGTCTCCCTTCCGAAACCAATGAGAGTTGCATATCCTCTCTCAAGAGTACCTGCTGCCAGATAGGGTGAAAATTGTCTGAGCCAACTGTAGCCGGTCCCAACAATAGCCATTCCGGGCACTGCTTTCTGTACTTCTCCAATACCACCAACCAACCTGGCTACACCTGCCAGGGGATGCTCTTCAGGTATATATCCACCCTTATCAAAAGGCCTGTTAACATGAGGATTGTAATAAGGTGAGCCCATAGTAAGGTTGAGCATTCTGACTCCTTTTTCATATAAAAGTTTTATCAGTTTTACAGGCTCAGTAAGGTCCAATTTTGTATAGTCATCTTTATCTACCCCCCAACCATAAGGGTAAGGTATCCCATCATAAATATTCAACCTTGCAGTAACAATAAACTTATTCCCCAGTCTTTGCCTTATCCTGTCTGCAGTGTTTAGAAGAAACCTGGTGCGTCCTTCAAAGGTTCCGCCATACCTTCCCTTTCTCGTAAAACCTGCTAAAAACTCGGAATTCAGGTATCGATGGCAGCTTTTTATGTCAACACCATCATATCCAGCCTTATATGCTAATACAGCTGCCTTTTCAAACTTTTCCTCAAGCATTTCAATATATTCATCTTCTATTACAGGAATATTTTCATCGATCCTTTTAACAGCATCCAGATAAGGATTATGATATGCAATTATGGGAGCAGGCGGACCTTCCGGCTTGCTGAAACGGCCTGAATGTGTAAGCTGCATTATACAAACAGGAGTAAAATCTTTGCCGAACTCATTATGAGCATTTTCAACAATCTTTGTATGGAGTTTTTTAAATTCATCTACATTATCTTCTGTAATCCACAACTGTCTTGGGCAGACTCTTCCTTCAGGCACTACGGCAACAGCTTCAAACCATATAAGTCCTGCTCCGCCCCCTGAAAACCTTTCATACCTGCGAATAGTTAATTCATGTGGACTTCCGTCATAATTGCCATCAGTACCTTCCATTGGATGAAAAACTATTGAATTTTGAATTGCTTTGCCATTTATATCAGCTGTTCTTCGCAAAATGTCCAGGTTGTCTGAAAAATGAAGGTCCAAATTCATTTTCATTACATCAGATTTAACTTCCTCAAGACTCTTATAGTTAAATTCACAGAATTCCATTTCAATCTCCATTCCTGCTACGTGCGAAATGAATTTGCCATTGTTGAACAAAAGTTTTTTATAAAAAGTTTTTATGGACTCAAATTCATTTTACCACCCGTGCAACTTATTTTTTTTGATATAGTTTGCCATCTCAAGATATGGCTTGCCATCTCAATTAACTATCTTTGCTAATAATTATAATTATATCAGTTGCAACCTATGCACATCTATATATTATTTGTGACATAATTAGCGTTATTTGTGTTTATATGTTTTCACAATGTATAGATTGGGGCCATGATGCCAATAATTGTACTTAGAAAGCTTATACAACAAATTGCACCGGGAGGTTTACATGAGCAAATTTTTTAGTGCAATAAAAAATTTACTTACATATAAAGAATCACTTGAAGAACAACAATTTGAGCTTCTGGAATATTCGGAAAACAACGAAAAAGGTGTAGAAAGGGTAGCAGAACAAAGCTATATATCCCTAAAGCTAAATGAAAATCTTGCCTACATTAATCATAGGTTCAACACCATTAAAAGCCAGGATATTATAATTAGAGAATTTAAAATTGGTGAAAAGTATACGGCATTCTTGGTATTTATTGATGAAATGGTTGACAAATTAACAGTTAACAACTCAATACTCCGTCCGCTTATGAATACAGAAGCATTTCAAAATATTCCTTCAAAAGAGATTGTTGAATACATTAGCAATAATGTGTTATCAGTTGGCAAGATCTCCAGGGAAAATAAATATGATAGCATTGTTAAACAAGTGTTGAATGGTATGACTGCTCTTTTTATAGATAATTGTAATGAAGCAATATTAATTGGAACTAAAGGCTTTGAAAAAAGAAATATTGAAAAGCCATTGACAGAATCCGTTATAAGAGGTGCGCAAGAAGGATTTACAGAAGATCTTGGCACAAATATAGCTTTAATAAGGCGTATTATAAGAAATGAAGATTTGATTGTTGAAATTCTTCCTGTAGGAAAAGCTAATAATTCAAGCTGCGCTATTTTTTATATGGATGGAATAACAAATCCGTCTTTAATAAATGAAGCAAAGCGACGAATAGAAAGCATAGATTTTGATTATATTTCAGGCAGTGGTATGCTGGAAGAAATGATTAATGACCAGCCACTTCTGTTATTTCCTCAGATTTCTACAACAGAACGTCCTGATAAATCTGCTATATATTTATTGGATGGCAAAGTTCTGTTTATTATGGACGGTGCCCCTTTTGCAGGTGCCGTTCCCACAAATTTCTTTGACCTTATACATTCTCCTGAAGATTACTTTTTGAGGTGGCAGTTTGGAACTTTCCTGAGGTTCATAAGAATGCTGGGTATATTTGCTTCCAGTATTCTCCCTGGTATCTATCTGGCGCTGATATTATTTCATCATGATATGGTACCTACAGATTTGCTGTTTTCTATTGCACAATCCAGAGAAAATGTCCCTTTCCCAACATTTATTGAGCTCTTATTAATGGAAATAGCTTTTGAATTGATAAGAGAAGCAGGCTTAAGAGTTCCGGGAGCTATAGGAACAACACTTGGTATTATTGGAGCCTTAATACTTGGGCAGGCTGCAGTAGCCGCCAGCATTGTCAGCCCTATACTTATTATAGTAGTAGCCGTTACAGGTATAGGAAGCTTTGCCACCCCAAGTTATACTCTTGCTTTTGCAATAAGAATTGCGAGGTTCTTTTTTATAGTATTGGGCGCAGCAATGGGATTCTACGGAATTTCAGCAGCTATAGTGATTATACTGGGCATAATGTGCAGTATGAAATCTTTCGGTATACCATTTTTTACCCCTGTTGCTCCTAAAACAAATATGAGACCTGACGTAATCATCGGACAACCTTTATATAAGCAAACAGAAAGAATTGAATTTACTAATCCTGTTGATCTTAAATCAGCTGCTGCAGAACCTAGGGGGTGGAAAAGAAGGAGACAAAAGGATGATAAGTGAAGGTAAGTTCGGACCCCAAGAGGCAATATGCCTTATCACTATATCGATCCTGTCAAAGATATTTTTCACCAGCCCCAGACAAGTGGCGGAGATTGTAGGTACCGCAGGATGGTATATGACACTAATATCAGCTTTTATTGCAGCAATTGGCTTTACTTTTGTTTTTTTTCTATTAAAAAAATATAAAAATAAGAACATAATAGAAATCTATGAAATTGTATATGGTAAGTATATAGGCATCATTATATCAGGGCTTACAGGAATATTTTTTCTTGTAAACGCATCTGTTAATGTGAGAGAATTCGGAGATGTTCTAAAGGTTTATATGCTGCCTATAACGCCGTTGGAATACATTCTAATTATATTTGCCGGCGTAATTTTAACACTATGTATAATAGGATTGGAGTCAATAGCAAGACTATCAAAGCTGTCATCCTATTTTATTTTTGCAGGTATAATCATAGTACTTCTGCTTTCAGTACAAAACTATGATATCAACCACTTATTCCCACTATTGGGTTATGGCCTGGGAAACACAGTATTACACGGTGCAGCAAGAAGCTCAGTATATGGTGATGTATTTATACTGGCAGTAATTGCAAATTCGCTGCAAGGAATAAATCATATAAAGAAGTCAGGTTATTTTAGCATAATTATTTCCGGAATACTAGCTTCTGTAAATCTTCTTGCCTTTATATTGGCGTTTCCGTACAGTACTGCTCAGGAAATAACTTCTCCAATGTATGAGCTTTCCGCTCTAATAGATTATGGGAGATTTATTCAGAGAATTGACCCGATATTCTTTTTTGTGTGGATAGTCAGCTCTTTTATTCTTATAACAATATATATATATTCATTTATTAGTATTTATTGTAAAATGTTCAAGTACCCCGATCTTAAGCCTGTACTTTTTCCTGCAATAATAATGTTTCTCGTTATTGCACTAATTCCTGAAGATGTTAGTACTGTTGTAACCGGATATATTCAAAGTATAAGAGAGTATGGATGGATTATATTTTATTTTATCCCATTTATTACTTTTATAACTTCATTAATTTTCAAAAAGGAGGCTGATGCTTAAAATGCTTAAAATGCTTAATTTGAATAAGTTTTCATTGTTTAAATTTTTATTGCTTGTAGCTGCATGCATCCTTTTAATAACAAGTCTCACGTCATGTACAGACTCAACTGAGGTGAATGATATGACCTATGTAATTGTTGTAGGAATAGACAAGGGAATAATCAATAAATGGCGTTTAACTGTTGAGTTTTCTACAATGAAAAGCAATAATGGAAATAGTGGAGGTCAAACATCAGACGGTAAAAACGGTTCAAGCACAGGCAATGCATCGCAGAATGATTATACAACTGTAACCGTTGATGCTCCTTCCTTTTTTGCAGGTATAAATATTATTAATACGCTGGTATCAAGGAAGTTAAACTTTGCACATACAAAAATGATTGTTATTTCTGATGAAGTTGCTAAAGATGGATTACTCGGGCAATTTATCGCTCCTATTATAAGGTATAGACAAATGAGGCGAACATCCCATGTGGTTATATCAAAAGGGCCGGCTGTGGAATTTGTTAAGGCATGCAAACTTTTAATAGGTAAAACCTTATCAACCTCCATAGAAACGATAATTGAAGAATCCCAAAGAAGTGGTTTTTTCCCTCATGTTACTCTCGGCAGATTTTACAATAATATTAAATCCTTCTTCTATTAAGTTTAAATTCCTTTAAATATCTCCTGTTTTCTTAGTTTT
>DAOSDD010000224.1:0-7032 GCA_035362115.1 Clostridiales bacterium
AGATGCATCATATATATTTCCCGGGTACTTAAAATGCTGAAGCAGCATATTGCGCTTTAATGGCGGTACCTTATCAAGAGAACTTAACCAAACCCAATATTTAATATCGCCACTAGTATACTTTTGGCTTTTACATCCTGGGTTTTCATTTTTTTCAACAAACATACATATCACCCCAAATAAAAATGGTATAAGAATAGTGCTAAACACGAAGTTATGCACACTTAACTTATACCATATTTTGGCTATACTTGCAATACATGTTTTATATTTTAATCTTAACTACAATCTTTTTAACATTGCTTAAATTATTGTTACTTGATATACACGGCATATGTGCATCCTCAGGATTAAATATTACAAAAAAACCTGAATTTATAGTAAAAATGCTGCCGCTTCCTTCCAGTAAAACTGCATCTGATATCTCATCATATTGTTTTTTTACAGCTAACTGGTTAATATTTGAATAACCAATGTTTTCCTGCCCGTCCACGATATATTGGATATCAATGTATTTCTTATGTGCTTCCCAGATACATTCATCAATGTTCCTTGTTTTGTAATTCTGCACCATGTAATATAAATTGCTTCCATCTACCTCATATTTTCCAGGCTGGAGTTTGGAAAAATCTGTTTCAGATAAAAGCTCAAGAGCCAGTTTTATTGTGTCTCCCATTCCATAATAGCGAAAAACATTTTGAATACTGTCTATAACCATAGAAACCCTCCCTATCCGAAAATATTACAGGTTTACAAAAACTCCCTTTTCAGAAGACTTATAAGCAGATTCTATCAATCTCTGAACTTGAAGAGCGTCTTCAATTGGCACCTCAATTTTACCGTTATTAAGAATTGAGTTGCTGAAAGACTCTATTTCTTTAGTATACATGTTGCCAAATTCAACATCAATTTTCACTGTAGATACGTCAACCCTGTCCTGTTTGGCATCATATGCAAGAGAATCATCTGAAAGTACTACATCAAGTTTTCCGCCTTCTATCTGGCTTATAGTGCCTTCTGCAAGCATGCTTCCTTTTGTTCCGTAAATTTCAAATCTGCACCTTGCAGCAGCATCCGGTATATTAAAGTTGGAATCTACATAAGCATACGCGCCATTATCCATTTCAAAAATAACTGATGCCTGATCTTCTACCTCATAGTTGAAAGTTTTAGTGCCTGTAAGAGCTGCAACCTTGGTAGCTTTCCCACCTGTAATATACTGAATAAGGTCAGCACAGTGTACCCCCATATCCATAAGGGCTCCGCCACCAGAAGTACTTTTCTGCTGTCTCCAGTTTCCAGGTATATCAGGGTACCAGCAGGTTAACTGAGCTCTGCACGATACTACTTTTCCAAGTTTTCCCGATTCAATAATTTCCTTCATTTTTTGATGATATGCATGATATCTCATCATAAGGCCGACTGCAACCTTTATTCCCTCTTCTTTACATAAGGCAGCAATTTTTTCACCTTCATCTGCCGTTAGAGCAACAGGCTTCTCAATAAGAATATGCTTTTTTGCTTTGGCAGCTTTAACAGCCGCATCTTTGTGATATATAACCGGAGATGCAATATATACTGCTTCAACCTCAGGGTCTGCCAATATGGCATCAACATTATCATATGCCCGTTTAGCGTTATATTTGGCTCTTAATTTCTCAGCCAGTTCCATATTTACTTCCATTACTGCAACCAATTCAGCGTTTTTTGCAAGCATCATTCCAGGCAAGGTTCTTCTGTCTGCAATACCTCCTGCTCCTATTACGCCCCATTTAACCTTCATAATAAAACCTCCTTTTTTTATAACTGGCACTGCCCGAATTATATTGAAATATATCGATTAATTCAAGACAGCTGCCATTTTAAATTATTGCCCAGCTTTCAATTTACGGAAGCAATCTCTTTGTTATAAGTCTGCCCCAGGTTACACAGCGGCGGAATCCTTCCGCATATTTCACGCCACACTGCAGACCTCTGAATTTAGATACTGTGCGTACAAAATCAAGAAAATCAATTTTGTCATGTTCAAGCATCCATTTAATCTGACTTTCATGGCAATTTAAAGCATTTAGCTTTGTTTCTATAGTATCTGTAACATCAACATATTCTTCAGGTAAAAAGTCAACTCCGGCAAGTGTATCCATATAATAGATAGGAACATTACCAGGGCGATTAGAGCTTTTTGTAAATGTATGAGGAATGGTGGAGGAAAAACTGGCATCAAATACCATTTTGCCTGTTTCCACATGATCCTTCATATAATCCTGAGGCCCATGAGTAATTATTATATCAGGTTTCGTATAACGGATTACTTCAATTAATTTCATAACCGTATCTTCGTTATACGAGTTAACCTTCAAATCCGGTACATCAAGATTAATAACTTCCTTTGCTCCAACAATTTCCCCTGCTCTCTCAGCTTCTTTAGTTCTAATCTCCCTTAATTCATCAGGCATAATTATAGCATGGCCCATATTACCATTGGCTACATGACACATAAATACATTATGCCCTTCCTTTGCATATTTTGCCAGAGTACCTGCACATGCTATTTCCAGATCATCTGGATGACATCCAACCGCCAGTACATTCATAATACTACCTCCCAAATTGTTAGTATAACCCTATCAAGGGTGTGACATAATGAATTTTGATGCTGCACACCCCTGAATATTATGGTAATTTATTTTGCGGCTTATTTTTTCTTATGTTGATCCAGAACTTTCTTCACTGCGTCAATACATCTTTGAATATGACATTCTTCCCATGAAGGATGCAGGAACAAGCTTACAGTTTCCTGCTTCAGGTATTTCGCCATTGGACAAACAACCTTTTCATAATGTACAGATTCAGGGTTGGTGTATTCAGTAGACTTAAACGGGAATTTGGCTTCACCGAAACCATTCAATTCCTTATAAGCTTTTTCCTCATACGCTTCAGGCCACTGAATGCCATAGCATGGAATACCTTCCGCCTGTAAATCCTTAATAAATTTCTCTGCATTACAATCCAGCTTATCAATATCCAATAATACCGGATACCACCAATAAGCATTCTTTCTCTCTTCTGTATTAACAGGAACAGCTTTTATTCCTTCCAGACCAATAAATGCCTCATCATATATTTTAGCATATTTTTTGCGTCTTGCAAGATTCCACGAATCAAATCTTTTTAATTCATTAAGGCCTATTACAGATTGTATCTCTGTCATTCTGTAATTAAAACCTACTCTATGATGGATATATGGTAGTTTTTCCTCAAGTGCTAAAAGATTCATACGTGTTCTTACATCGTAGCCATGATCTCTAAAAGAGCGGCATTCCCAGGCAAGATTCTCGTCATTGGTTACAACCATTCCACCTTCACCGCCGGTTGTGAAATGTTTGCTCTGACAAAAGCTAAAACATCCTACATCACCAATCATACCTGCTTTTATACCGTTGAATTCACCACCAAAGCACTGTGCACAGTCCTCAATAATCTTAAGATTATTCTTTTTTGCAATTTCCAATATGGGTCCCATATCTGCTACTATGCCATACAAATGTACTACAACAATACCCTTGGTCCTGGGAGTTATTAACTTCTCTATAGCCTTGGGATCGATTGTATGTTCCTCTGTAACATCGGCAAATACCGGTATTGCTCCTGCCTGTACTATTGAGAAGGATGATGCTATGAAAGAGTATGAGGGTACTATAACCTCATCACCGGGGCCTATACCCAAACTGCTGATTGCAATATGAAGTGCCGCAGTACCATTGGTACATGAAATTGCATATTTTGCACCAATCCATTTTGCCCATTCCTTCTCAAATTCCATCCCCTTTGGCCCTGTCCAGTAATTTACCTTTCCATTCTTTAAAGGCTCCAATACATCTGTAAAAGTTTCCTCTGCGAACTGAGGCCACATTGGGAATCCCAATTCAGCTACACCTGCTGCATTCATAACAATTTCCTTTTCCTTTGCCATACTTAACCCACCTTTTTAAATATTTTTTGTTTTGTGCTTTTATAAAAGCAATGTATTTATACAAACCGCCATGCGGTTTATATATTTCACGTCAGATTACTTATTTCCTTAATAAGGTCTAATACTTGCGAAGCAAGAACATCACCCGCTCTAGGATCAAGCTTGCTTGACCATGCTGTTTTAATTTCATATCCGCCTTCTTCAAATGAAATTTCTGTTGGAATGTAGCCTATCATATCATTAGCAAGCCCGAAAACCAGTGTGTTTTTAAATGGTGATTCTTTTTTTATTTTTAGACCAAACTCTACAAACACTTCTCCCGGCAAGGTTGCAATAACTGTATCATCTATCTGAATAACTTGAATTTCTGTTTCAATGCTTTTATCTTTAACTTTAGATAGCTTCAGAATTTCTCTGGCATAAATTTCATCGGGTACTCCATCAAGTAATGAAGGTACAAAATCTCCCTTTTCTTTCAGTAGTTTCTCAGCCCACTGTACCGATTCATTAGTTATTGTTCTTAATGGCAGTTTAATATTTCTCGAAAGGCTTTTAAACTGTTTTGATTTCAGAGATTTCTTGTTATTAAGTGTTTCTATTACATGTTTAGCTAGAATACTTCCAATGCGTTCTGCTTCTTCAAATCCTCTCCCTTGATTTTTGTCCTTATAATTTATATGGTTTACATTTCCCTCTGAACCATTGGCGAAAAGTACAACAATATCGCCACCAAGTTTGTTCTTTAATTCCAGAGTAAGATAATTAATATAATCTCTTGACCATAGCCAATCCTTACCTACAAGAACTGCCGGATGAAGAGTGAAGTTAACAATTACTGCAATTGCACCTTTGTTATTGTCTTCAATCATTAATACATTCAGTTCAGGATCTATAGGGCCTGTTTCTTTCAAAACATCCTCAATATTTACATCTTCCCAGTTCATCCTCATTGATCCGTCTTTCATAACAAGCCGCCTGTTAAAACTGAGTTCATAAACACTATTCCTGGCAATGGCCAGGTTGGCTTCTTTAAGTTCATCCGGCAATAATGAAACTTCCCTGGAGACTTTGTCAACCATTTCCTCTATGTATTTTCTGCAAGATTCATCCATGCTTTCCTTGAATATTCCCAATGTATCCGGACCGGAATGCGTATGAGTTGCATTTATCACAATATTCTCAGTAGCCAGACCTGTCTTTTCCCGTATACTTTCCTTTATATTCCTGCAAGTCTCAAAATTTAATCCCAAAAGATCAAATCCAAGAAAACAAATCTCTTTTCCATTTTCCTCAAGAAGAATTGCATTACAGTAAAGATTATCATGGATACCTCTTGCTTTATCATCTTCTCTTACATTACCGCCCATTGGTATTCCGACAGCCGGAGTAATATCTATACTTTTTGCTGCTGCTTTCATGTAAACCTCCCCCTTATCATTGGAATTATAATTTAAATACGATTATTTATCGTAAAAATATCAATTATATTATTCCTTTGCCCGCATAAAAATGTTATGCAGTATTAAAATTTATAAATTCCTATACTTCCAGCAATATCCCAGTATTTAAAATGTTGTCGAGTACATATTTTGCACCGCCAAGAGTTACTGTATTTCCTTTAAGCGTAGAATATTTGACTTTAATCTTGTGCTTGTTAGGCTTCAACTGCATGTTTTCCAGATAATGTGTTGTTTTCTCAAGGAAGGCAGGTCCTAGTTTGGTAATTTCACCGCCAATAACAACAACTTCCGGATTAACAAGATTTATTATGTTTGTAATCCCAAAAGCCAGCCTTCTTGCTGTAAGCTCAATAATGTTCATAACAAGATCATCTTTTCTTTCGAAGGCATCCTGAATTAAACTTATATCTATTCCGTTCGCATACATTCCATTATTGGGGTTGATTTCAACATTATTAATAACATTATTAACGTTACTAATGTTATTAGGATCAGATGTTTTATTAGGTTTAAATGCCTTGGTAATACAGCATTTGCTCATTTCCTTCAATACACTGTTTTTACCGGACTCAATTTCATATATAATATTTCTGATGATTGCCGGTATACTAACCATTGTTTCCAGACATCCTCTATTCCCACATTTACAAACTGGTCCATCCATATCTATTGACATATGACCGATTTCCCCTGCAAGTCCGAGAAAACCTGTAAATATCTGACCGTTCAAAATTATACCTGCACCAACTCCAACATTTATATCAATAAAAATAAGGTTTCGGATATCGGAGTCGATCCCAAACTCCTTTTCTGCATAAGCAGAAAACCAGGATTCGTTACCTAAAAATACCGGTATTTCTTTAAACCTATCCTTAATATAATGGTAAAAATTATTATTTTCGTCTATAGGGATTACAGTTGAAGTTATTACACAGTTCTTCTCAACATCAATGAGTCCCGGTACCCCAAGACAGATTCCAAAAAGCTTATTTTCTTCAATACCCAATGTTCTCAATTGTTCTCCTACGATTTCTGCAATAATCAATCCTATACTATTATAATTGGATACTTTGTATTTTTTTTCATAAACTTCACTACATTTCAAATCATACAATGAAAAAATAAATCCTGATTCAATCATTTCAATAGATGCTATATAACCGCCTGCAGGATTAACCTCAAGCATTATTGGCTTTCTTCCGCTGGTAGCAGTAGTTCCCTCACCTGTTTCTATAATAATATCATTTTTTATAAGTTCTTCGGCCAACGACGATACTGTAGTAGGACTTAATCCGGTAATGTGTGCCAGGTCAGCTCTTGACACCGGTCCATAACGGTTTATCAAATTAAATATTAATGTGAGATTAGTTTCTTTAACAAGCTGTTGATTTGCAGCTTGTTTTTCTTCCCGTTTATTCTTTTTTAATTTTAACATTTATATGTTTCTCCAGTGAATGAACTAATTATATATAAAAAAACTATCTAAAATTCCTTTATTTTATGATAACACTTCATTAATAAAAAATCAAGTGGTTTTTAGAAGTTGGGCGCATCTTCTATATTTGAAGAAAAATATGGCAAGAAACGATTTCCATGTAT
>DAOSDD010000225.1:0-7027 GCA_035362115.1 Clostridiales bacterium
GAAATACGTGGTATAAGGGTCCATCGTGCCCAACATTCCCTTTAATGCCCCTTCTATTAATAGTCTATCTTCTACTTCACCTGCATATTTTCCCTTAACCATGTCCATAACACCTTTAAAATATTCAGGTTCAAAGGCATCATTTTCAGACGCAAAAACGCTTCCGTAGGTTCCAGATATTATTGTACCTGATAGGAATATAGAGATGAAAATAGCTGTGAAAATTAGAAGTCTTCTTGAATAAAAGTCTTTTGTATATCTTTTTCTCACATGAATTCTCCTTTTCCAATAATAAAATTATAAATCTGCTGAAAAGCAAATTTATAATTTTATTTTACCACAGTTTAAATATTTTTTGTATGAAAAAAATATTTATGAGGCGCGCATTTTCTATTTCTGATACATAATTAGGTGTATTTATCAATTAAAGCCTATTATGCACTCCTGGTAATCCTTTCTGATACCTTCTCTCATGTAGGTAATAAAGTTATTTAATAAAATAGCAGCTTTAGCTTTGGTAATTTTCTCATCAGGCTTTAAATAGCCTCTGTTATCTCCTTCGATAAGTCCCATTCTATCTGCTGCGTAGATTGCGTTTCTTGCATAGGCAGGTATACTTATATCATCTTGAAAAGAGGTAATGGCATAAGGATTGGGAGCTAAATCTTCCAATCCAAGAGCTCTCACAAAAATAACCATTATTTCAGCCAATGAAATCGTATCCTCCGGGGCAAATATATCCTGCCCTCTTCCAGTAACCAGTCCGTTCTTGTGAGCTTTGCCGATTTGGGGAAAATACCTATGATCTGTTGGTATATCTTTATATGGAGAAATAATTTCTTCTGCCTTATCTTTTCCTCTTCTTGTCCTTGTACTTCCGGAAGCAGTTATTCTTTCATTTATGGAAGGATTAATAGAGTTATCCCAAAAAACCTCAACAAGAGCTGCAATAAATTCCCCTCTTGTAATAAAAGCTTCAGGATTAAATTTCTTTTCTTTATCATTAAACACTCCAAGGCTATGGAGTATATTAATTTCCTTTTCAGCCCAGTGACCCCTTAAATACGAAAGGTCATATACCGGTAGCCTTGTTTGTTCCGGCAAAGCTTCAAGTTTTAAAATATCTCTCGTTTCAACCATCCTGTAATTCGAGATACCTTTTGAATCAAATTCAGGAAGGCAACAATAATACTCAAGCATGCTTGAATTATTGTAAGTCCTGACATAGCCACCCTCAAAACTTATCTGTTCAGGTATATTTTTCATAAACTTAATTTCCTTAATAATTGAAGATGAGATGATCACTTTTGCGTTGCCGCCCCATCTGTCGAGAATATCACCATTTTTTCTTTCGCTGTTTATTTCATAATTTAATATAGCCGTTTCAGTGTTTCCCCAATAATGATCGTATCCAAATATTTTACCTGTAATTTCAACTGTTACGGTACCACCGTTGTTTGCATTTCCAGCCTGATAGGTTTTCCTTCCCCACATATTGCCTGCAGAATAGTCTATTGCAGGTCTTTTATCAATAATTTCAGAATTGGAGAACTCATAATTCCTCAACACATATATATCATTATTAATCCTTATAGTCTCAGATGGATTTCTCGAAAGTGACAATTCTTCAATTATCTGACCCTTCTCGGTTTTTACAGTTCTGATATTGTATGACATACTCCTTGTAAGAGTAGCACTTCTTTCAATATTTTTCAAATTATATGTATAAGTAGCATTTGTAGTATCCTGCTTTGTTGTCTTTTTTACACTAACAGTACCTGAAAATACTATAGGCTCCCCTGTAAGGAAACATACTTCGCTGTACTCAAGAGGAGTTTTCTCATCTTTGGTTCCTGAAGATATCCCACCCTCATAACCCAATTCAACCTTTTGTGCAAACACTGTCATAGGCTGCAATATGCAAAAAACTGTAACTATGAATACAATAAACGTCGAAGCTTTTTTCATCCTGCCAAACCCTCCTAAATTCCAACCTTCAACCTCTCTCCTCTAACTTCTAGCTTCTATTCCACAAAAATAATATATGTATCTCCTGTTTTGGTTTTATCCTTTTTAATAACCCTTACACTATCACCCTTCTTTAAATCTGAAGGTTTGATTTCTTTTCCGTCTTTTAATATTATGCTGTTTTTCAGTAACTTAAGGTTCATTTCTCCACTATCTCTCCATTTGTGTATAGTAATATCATAGACCCTGGCCTTAAACAAATAAATTTCGTCAGGTTCCCCGGTATTTGTGTTTTCTTCCTCTGCAGTACTGACACCAGTCTTGTACACTTCTCCCCTAATATTATATGCCCCATAAGGAGCTGTACTTATAATCAGAGCGTCAAGACTATTGGCAACTATATAGACTGTCCTGTTAATATAGCTGTTTTCTCCGTATCCGGTAAAGTTATCCTGGTTAACCAAACCTTCTTCATCTAATATTCTCGTATCAAAATTAATACCAAATGTTTTGGCGGTATTGTTAAACCCCCAATTTATATCATCCAATCGTGAAAATGACTCTACTGTAAAGTCTGTATTTTCGTTGATTGACTTAATCCTGCCACGGTAAATTTGCAGATTATCCACGGCCGGCTTATGGTATACCTGAATAATACCGGCCTTATAATCTCCCATATTGCTTCTACCGGCTACTATATATGCAGTATCATTTTCAGAAATGTTCTTTCCCGTAACCAACCGGCCATCTTTAATAACAATACTTTGGTTATCATATGTAATACTCTTTAATTCTTTATTAATAATAAACCTTTCTGATCCCGGTAAAATATTTTCCACTATGTCGTCATAAATTACCTCTGCTTCTTCTTTATTCCTGACAGAAATTAGTTTTATCTTTTCACGGCCTCCAAAATATTTTTCTGCTACAATATATGCTTCACTATTTTTTAGTATAAGTCTTACAGAATTTGTATCAACTTCTCTGCCATTATAAAATATATTGCAATCATCTTTCAGTTCAAAACCAGCAAAACCTCTAATACCCGTCCTTACCCACTTCCCTCCTTCAAAAGCAAGCAGATTCCTGGTAATAATCCTGTTTGATATATCGTCAATATAACTTATAGAAGCTTTGTATATATTAGATATTAAATTCCGGCCGCCCTCTTCGACAATAATTTCTTTTACTCTTGTAAGCCCCAGCGCCTTATGCAAAAGAAGCCTTATTCTATCACCCTCTTCCAGGTCATCATACCTAGATAGTATTCCATTTATAAAAACTTGAATATTATCACTGATTTTTAATATTTCCTGTGATTTATCAGATTGGTATTCTATTATTAGGGTATCAGGAGATTTATAAAGTATTTTACCAAAAACTGCAACACAGTTGCTCACTCCGCTTACTGAAGCAACATATCCTCTTTCATCTGTCCTTATAAATACAGTATCACCTTCCACAATGCTTTCAAGAGACGACTTTTTATGGTTTTTTAACACCTCTACTTTGTCTGCTTTCAAATAGTTATATGTACGAAGCATATCCTGCCTATCCTGAATTTTTGCACCATTCTCAACGAAATCCGGATTGTATATGGTAATATAGCCTAGTATGGGATTGTTGTCTTCTACTATACCACTTACTACAGTAATTTTATTTAAATCATAATTTTCATAATCACTGGCAGATGAGGCGCATGCATTATTTGCCGGTATAAAGAGTAAAAAGTATACTAACAAAGCAATACATGTACTACATATATATCTGTGTGTCCTCATGTATTTATACATAAATTAACTCCCCCTTACTTTAGTTAATTTCCCCTATTGCCGTTAACTGCCATTGTAATTGCTGATATAAGCAATAAGTTGCAAAAAGTAGTAAAAAACAACCACTAAAAAAAATGTCTTATATTATTTATCGGCAACTAAATCCGATTATTTAATAGTATATATTCCACTTATAATAGTATATATTTCACTTAATTGCGGCGTATCATCTTGCAAAAACATGTTTCCCTATAGTTACCACAATTTGTCTGCTCCAGATCCAGCTGCTTGTTGCAGTAGCAGGATTCCAGTAATATACACAGCCATAGGTTGGATCCCAGCCGTTTAAGGCGTCCCTTGCAGCATTATATGCAGCTGTGTCAGGCTGCAAGTTAATCTGACCGTCATATACTGCATCAAAAGCTCCGGGCTGATAAACAACACCAGCAATAGTGCCAGGAAACCTACTGTCTCTGACTCTATTTAAAACCACAGCACCAACGGCTACCTGTCCTGAATATGGTTCTCCCCTTGCTTCTGCATGTATTATGTGAGCAAGTAAATTCACATCCTTGTCATTAGATTGAGATGTAGTCTGTCCTGTAGGCAGTCCGAGAGCTGCCAGCGTTTCAGGACCCGCAATACCATCAACCTTCAACCCATTTTTTGATTGAAAATACCGTACTGCCTGATATGTCTGAGAGCCAAAAATTCCATCAATATCACCTTTATAATACCCCCACTTTTTTAGTCTGGTTTGAATATTTATTACTTCCTGTCCCCTGGAACCATAATATGAAAGTGTTTCCCGGTTATTATCCGGTATGCCCCATAATCTGCCAATATCCCGCAAATTGGCATTCGAAAGATAAAACACTCCAAAAAACAAAGACAGTACTAAAATAACTACTACCAAAATTAGGTATTTCTTCCTCAAAAATGTTTCACTCCTTCTATGCTATTCTCCATCAATTTTGACAGATAATAGTATTGACTATAAGTATATTTTTTACTAACCGACTAAAAATATTCAAAAGAATGAGTTTGTAAAGAGTGTGTTTATAAAAGTGAAGAAATAATTAGGGCATATTTTTCTTTTTTGAAGAAAAATATGCCCGACAATATAGGTTTTCTTAGCGCATGTTCGACTCAGCAAGGGCGTATTTTTTTTATATGACCAAAAAAAGAAAATGTGACCCTTCAGCAACGTATTGTAATATTTAAGTCATGGGGAAAATTCTACCCATTACATTTACCATCAATTACATTTTTTCAGGAGCCGTAATGCTTAATAAATCAAGGATATTCTTAATCACAATTTTAGTACTATCCACCAATATAAGCCTTGCCATCATAAGATTTTCTTCCTCGCCCTTTACTCTGCATGCATTGTAAAAGCTATGGAAAAGTGAAGCTACATCCATGACATATCTGGTAAGTCTGCTAGGTTCCAGTGTTTGGGCTGATATCCCTACTTCCTCGGGGTATTCCGCCAGCTTTTTTATCAGTTCAATTTCCTCATTCTCTTTAAGAGGAGTCAAATCAACCTGTTCAACATCCGGAACTCTTATACCCTCGCTCTCCAGTAGTTTCAGCATACTGCATATCCTTGCATGGGCATATTGTACATAGAATACGGGGTTTTCATTAGATTGCCTCACAGCCAGATCCAGATCAAAATCCAAATGATTCCCTGAAGCTTTCATGTTAAAGAAAAACCTTGCGGCATCTTTACCTGCTTCATCAAGCAAGTCTGCAAGGGATATGGCTTTGCCGGTCCTTTTAGACATCCTGGTAATTTCCCCATTTCTATATAAGCGTACAAGCTGAAAAATTATTATATCCAGTTTGTCGGGTTCAACTCCCAGAGCTTCTACCGCTGCTTTCATTCTGGCAACATGTCCATGGTGGTCAGCACCAAGCAAATTTATAACCCTATCAAATTCACGTTTTAAAAACTTGTTTCTGTGATATGCAATATCTGAAGCAAAGTATGTAGGCATACCATTACTTCTGACTATAACTTCATCTTTATCTGTTCCAAAGCCGGTAGTTTTAAACCATAAAGCTCCATCCTTTTCATAAGTCAGCTCATTTTCCTCAAGGTACTCCAGAGTGTCTTTCAACTCTCCGCTATCATACAAGGATTGCTCGGAAAACCATACATCAAACCTAACCCCATAGTCCTCAAGAACACTTTTTATACTCTCAAGATTTTTTTCCAAAGCATATTTAACCAGTTCATTACGCCTTTCATCAGAAGAATAATCCAGAAGCTTATCTCCATACACCTCTATATATTTTTTTGCATGTTCTGTAATATCATCTCCATGATATCCATCTTCCGGGAATAAAATGGAATTTTTTCCCCTTAGTAACTGAATATACCTTGCTTCAAGGGATATTCCAAATTTATCCATCTGGTTCCCAGCATCATTCACGTAAAACTCCCTGGTAACATCATACCCCGCAGCCTCCAGAACACTGGCTATACAATCACCTAATGCTCCTCCTCTAGCATTTCCCATATGCAATGGGCCTGTAGGATTTGCACTTACAAATTCCACCATAATTTTTTTGCCATGTCCAACATCCAGTCTGCCATAGTTTTCCCTTTCAGATTGAATAACCTTTAAAGTATAGTATAACCAATCATTTTTAAGGTAAAAATTAATAAAACCAGGACCGGCACACTGGACTTTTCCTATATAAGTATCTTCAAATTTAAGACTTTCAATAATATTTTCAATAATAATAGAAGCTATTTTAACAGGAGGCATCTTTGCCTGCCGAGTCATCTGCATGGCTACATTTGTTGAAAAATCTCCATGTCCCTTTTCCCTGGGAGTCTCAATAAATATAGCACAGGTATCAATTTGAGGTAATTGCTTGTTTTTAGCAGCTTTACCTATGGACTGGCTTACTGTGTACTCAATATCCTGTTTCATTCGTTCAATAACATTTATCATTCAAGCATCCTACCTCTCTAATTGACATATAAAAATCATTATACCCTGTTTTATTGTTGTCTATTTCAATATGGTAATCTACACTAATTTCGCCGCCACAGTCATCCATGCTGACATTTACTTCGCTGGCAAAAACACCTACAGTAAAAACACCATAAGTTGTATCATAGTATGATATGTGTTTTCGTCCTTTTTGAAAAACAAACTGTGAGTTTACCGAACCTACTCTCATTAGAGTTACAATACCGTCACAGACTTTTATGGTAGTTGTCGTCCCATCCATACCTGTAACTTCGCTCTCATTATAAGTAACATAGT
>DAOSDD010000226.1:0-7023 GCA_035362115.1 Clostridiales bacterium
GCCGATGATACTTGGATGGTAACGTCCTGGGAAAGTAGGTCCCTGCCGGATTTATTTGGATAGAACAGGTGAAAACCTGTTTTATCCTTTATATTCCTCAATAGCTCAGTCGGTAGAGCATGCGGCTGTTAACCGCAGGGTCGTAGGTTCGAGTCCTACTTGAGGAGCCAAACAAAAAGGACAGATATTTATCTGTCCTTTTTGTTATTAATTAACCTTGCCATCAAAAGCATCTGCAGGGTATTTGTTACTTGGATCCCAAATAATCCACTCCGTAAAACCAGCATCATATACAGCCTTTATTTGCTCTCTTATCTGTTTTGCACCATATGATTGATAATTTCCACTGCGAAGCCATGGAGCTGTAAAACCTTGCAAATATGGTCTAATATTTGACTTATAATTTTCAACTGATGAAATTCTGTTCTTTGCTTTTAGCAAAGTATTATAAACAACAGCATAAGGTTCCAAATCCGGTTTTGCGAACTTAACATTATTGACTATCTGCCCAAAAGCATAATGAGATGGGTATGCCATAGGAGAAATAGAATCAATGTCCTTACCAACGAGTTCCAGATATTGACCAATATCTTCCGTATCCTCCGGACTTTCACAGATAATACCAAACACATCAGCAGAAATTATAGCTCCTGGGAGCTCCTTTTTTGCGAAAGATAAAAATTCGTTTATGATTTCATACTTTTTTATATCTCCTGAGTTAAAAACCATTGCTTTTTTATTACCATCATTGGGAAAACGGATATAATCGAACTGTATTTCATCAAAGCCTTTATCCAGAGCTTCTTTAGCTATATCTATTAAATAAGTCCATGAATCTCTATTATATGGGTCCAGCCATGTTTTACTGTTGTTATCCTTCCATAGACCACCTGATGCATGCTTAACTGCAAGATCAGCTCTTTTAGAAGAAAGGACAGGATCTTTAAAGCATACCAGTCTTCCTATAACATAAATGTCATTTTCATGTAAAGTATTAATAACCTTATCAACATTATATTTTCTTGTCCAGCCGTTTATCTCCTTTACAGCAGGGATATTTGTTTCATAACCTACGAGTCCGTCATCATCTTTTATATCAACCACAAGAGAATTTATTTCACTTTGTTGAGATAGTGCAATAAATTTATTTAACCTTGCTGATTCACCTGCAGTCCAACCGGTTAAATATAAGGCTTTAACTGCATTTGGTTTCTTGATTTTAGGTGCATATGGCGTATTAATATTATCCATTTCATTTTCATCTGTAGAAGGTATTTCCTCTTTAGAACCGGAATCGCTTTTATTACCGGTACTGTCATGCGCTATTTCAGAGCTTTTGTCAGATTTATTATTATTACTTCCACTTATGTTGTTTTCACCCGCATTATCCAAATTATTCTTAGGTAATGCATGATTCTTATTTTTAAAATAATTGAATGCACCCACAGAAGAAGCTATGATTAATACTAATACTATACCTGCAATTAAACCTTTAAAAATATTCTGTCTCATTATACATTACTACCTCCAATTTAATCTTTAGTATTATTCCCCTAATAGAAGGATAATTATAAAATAGACATAAAGCTGGACTTTGGTGTAGTCTGTTTATGTTTATTTTCTTCAAAAGTTATTAAAAACACATTTTTAATTATACTTTATATAATTAGACTTGCCAATACGTTAAAAATACAATAAAAATGATAGATATGAATATTGACACTCTGCATTAAAATGATACAATATATTGTGTTGATAAATAACTATACACAAAGTGTAGAAATTATATTTAATGTAGCAATCTATAATTAATGTAAAAATCTATAAAAAATGTAGTATATCCTATACATTACAACAAAATTTGTTAATTTATTAGTTATTAATCTATTCATAGATATGTAAATAAGGGGGTAGCAAAATATGAACCTGACTGAAAATGCTATAAAGGTACTTGAGAAAAGATATCTTGCCAAAGATGAAAATGGAAAACTTGTGGAAAATCCGGAAGAAATGTTTAGAAGAGTTGCAAAAGCTATAACTGAGGCAGATGCAGCTTATGTAGATTCAGCAAAATTAAAGCAAATAGAAGATGAGTTTTTCAACTTGATGACCAGCTTGGAGTTTTTACCCAATTCACCTACACTTATGAATGCAGGCAGGCCATTAGGTCAGCTCAGTGCATGTTTTGTACTTCCAGTTGAAGATACAATGGAAGATATATTTGAATCAATAAAAAATGCAGCTTTAATACATAAAAGCGGCGGTGGTACGGGCTTTAGTTTTTCAAGACTCAGACCCAAGGGAGCATCAGTTAAATCTACAGGAGGAGTTGCAAGCGGTCCTGTTAGTTTTATGAAGGTCTTTAATGCAGCTACGGAAGCTGTAAAACAGGGAGGCACACGGAGAGGAGCCAATATGGGCATTCTGCGTGTGGATCATCCGGATATTCGTGAATTCATTACATGCAAACAGGATAATAAAGATATTACCAATTTTAATATAAGCGTTGGCATCACTGAAGATTTTATGCGTGCTGTTGAGAATAATCAACAATACGACATAATTGATCCAAAAACAGGTAAACCCTGTGGTAAAGAAAATGCCAGAGAAATCTACAGTATAATTATAGACAATGCCTGGAATAATGGAGAACCTGGGATCATATTTTTAGACAGGATAAATAAGTATAATGCCACACCTGAACTGGGCGAAATTGAGTCTACAAATCCATGCGGGGAGCAACCGCTGCTTCCTTATGAAGCATGCAACCTTGGCTCAATTAATTTAAGCATTATGGTTAGAAAAGCTGAACAAGGGTATGATGTTGATTTTAATAGATTAGAAAGAGTAGTTAAATCAGCAGTGCATTTTCTGGATAATGTAATTGATGTTAATAAGTATCCTCTTAAAGAAATTGATGAAATGACCAGAGGTACAAGAAAAATCGGGCTTGGAGTCATGGGTTGGGCTGACTTGCTCTGCAAACTCAATATACCTTACAACTCAAAGGCAGCAATGGAGCTTGCTGAAAGAGTAATGAGATTTATACAGGAAGAGTCAAAAAAGGCTTCTCAGGTTATTGCTGAAGTAAAGGGGGTATTCCCATATTATGACAAAAGTATATTTAAGGAAAAAGGAATAAAAATGAGGAATGCTACTACTACAACTATTGCTCCTACAGGTACATTGAGCATAATAGCCGGAGTATCCAGTGGCATTGAGCCTTTGTTTGCTATATCATATATTAGGAATGTAATGGATAATGATGAACTTCTGGAAGTTAACCCCATATTTAAAGATTTAGCAGTAAAAAAGGGTTTTTATTCAAATAACTTAATGAAGAATGTAGCTAAAAAGGGTTCAATTAAAGGCTTTACTGAGATACCTGCAGAAGTTCAAAGCGTTTTTGTTACATCACATGATATTGACCCGGAGTGGCATGTAGAAATGCAGGCCGCATTTCAAAAATATACGGATAATGCTGTTTCAAAGACTGTTAACCTTCGCAATGAGGCAACAAGGGATGATGTAAAAACAGTGTTTGAATATGCCTGGAAAACCGGGTGTAAAGGCGTAACAATTTACAGGGACGGAAGCAGGGATTTGCAAGTATTAAATATCGGAAGTGTAAAAGGTAAAGAAAAGGATAACTCTGCAGCTGATCAGCCTAACCTCGCAGCAACTCAAACTAATCCAGCAGCAGGCCGGCCTGTTCCTACAACAACTCAGGTTGCCCCAAGAGTAAGACCTGATATTACAACAGGATTTACTGAAAAGGTTAGAATCGGCTGTGGTAATCTATATATAACAGTAAACTATGACGAACAGGGTATATGTGAAGTATTTACAAACCTTGGCCGCGGTGGTGGATGTCCTTCGCAATCGGAAGCTACCAGCCGTCTTATATCTATAGCTTTAAGGTCGGGGATGGATGTAAAATCTCTTGTAGAACAACTTAAGGGAATAAGATGCGCTACAACTATAAGACAAAAAGGCTTAAAAGTAATGTCATGTCCTGATGCAATAGGAAAGGTAATAGAAAAAGTAATGAAGCTGCAAAGCAATGGAAATGGTAAAGAAGAAGAATTAAGCGTACTGGCTGAGATAGAAGACCATGATATTGAAAATGAATTAATGATTCATAATTGCCCTGAGTGTGGAAGGAAAGTTGAGCATGAGGGCGGATGTGTTGTTTGCAGGCATTGCGGTTATTCAAAGTGTGGATAATCGCTCAGTAGTGTAGGTGTTGTAGAGCCTTTTAATCCGAGCGAATGATATGCAAAATAAGTGTTTGAACAAAATTGATAAATGCACCCATGGGTTGGTATTTGGTTGACATCATTTAAGGTAATAGGTATACTTGATTATACTGGAAAAAATTCAGATGAGGTGGATATATGACTGAAAAGTACATAAATGAATTTGCTGCTGGGGAAATTGTTCAGAATTTCTTCTTAATAAAAACTGCCGAATGTAGGGTTTCAAATAACAGCAAAAAGTATCTTGATATTACCCTGGTTGATAAAACAGGGGAGATAAACGCAAAGCTTTGGGACTGTAATGATAGTGATGAAGGCATGTATATCAGGAATACACTGGTTAAAATAAGAGGAAACATTGTTGAATGGCAGGGTAATATGCAGTTGAAGATTGACAAAATAAGACTTGTAAAAAAAGATGATGGTTTAAATATAGAGGATTATGTCCCGGTAGCGCCATTGCAGGCAGAGTATCTTTATAATGAGCTAATCGGATTTGTTGATAGAATTCAAAATGAAGATATAAAGAAAATTGTCAGTTACATAATTGAAATGAAAAAAGACAAACTTATGATTTATCCGGCAGCAATGAAAAATCATCATGCAATACGTTCAGGCCTGCTTTATCATATAGTAAGCATGCTTCAGGTTGGAGACAGGATAACTGATATATATACTTCTGTAAACAGAGATCTGCTTTTTGCGGGAATTATGCTGCATGATATTGCAAAGCTTGATGAAATGGATGCAAATGAACTGGGACTTGTTTCTGATTATACTCTTGAAGGCCAGCTTCTAGGTCATATTACCCAGGGTATTGTATTGATCGACAATGTGACCAATTTGCTTGGAACAGATAGTGAAACTGCATTGCTGCTTAAGCACATGATACTGACACATCATTATGAACCTGAGTATGGAAGTCCCAAAAAGCCACTGATACCGGAAGCAGAACTGCTCCATTATATTGACATGATAGATGCAAGAATGTTTGATATGGAAAAAGCCCTATGCAATGTAGCACCATCACAATTTTCCGAAAAAATCTGGACCCTTGATAACAGAAAACTTTATAAATCCAAACTGAAAAGCGTTTAACTGAAAGGCGTTTAACTGAAAAGCATTTAAGGAAAAAGCATTTAGGGGGACAAAAAATTTGGCAAGCAATATTGTTGTAAATCAGGTAGCGATACTTTTTTTAATTATGGTAACGGGTTTTGCAGCGAAGAAATGTGGAATCATCAATTTGGAAACGAGAAAAAAATTATCGGAAATGCTTGTAAGGATAACTTTACCAGCCATGATAATATATTCATATACCCAGCAATTTTCAAGCGAACTCTTGCAGAAAGGCTGGATAATGCTTGTTTATTCCTTTACAATACATATCTTTTCCATAATATTAGCTAATTTTATATATTACAAATATCCTAAGGATATGAAAAATGTATTAAAGTTTATAACTATATATTCAAATTGCGGTTATATGGGGTTACCCATTCTTGAGGCTTTGTTCGGGAAAACAGGGATTTTTTACGCTTCCATGTATATTACAGTATTCAATATTTTTACGTGGACCAATGGAGTTATGATATTTACTGGTGAGAAGGACATAAAATCATTTAAAAAAGCGCTGGTTAATCCAGGAATAATTGCAGTTTTTATTGGGATTATAATTTTCATTTTTTCAATAAAACTACCATTGCCGGTTATCAAAACATTTGAAATACTTGGCACCATGACAACACCTCTATCTATGCTTATTATAGGGTCGCTGATAGCGGATGTTAAATTCAAGGAACTGTTTTCGGGAGCAGCTCTGTATTATGGTGCTGCAGTACGATTAATAGTGTTACCCCTTATTACTTTAGGTGTTATAAAGCTGACAGGGATAACTGACACTGTATTAATTGGTGCCTGTGTTACAACTGCTGCTATGCCCGCAGCTGCAAATACTGCAGTTTTTGCTGAAAGATATAACGGAGATTCGGCATTTGCTTCAAGAACAGTTGCTTTTACAACCATATTATCTATGATCACAATACCTGCTATACTTTCGCTGATTTAAAAATAATAAAATATAGCATCAAAACCATACACAGTCTTTTGAATTCCTGGTAAGGTTAGAAAGAATATTTATTTTCATAGAAATATTGTAGTATTACTTAATAAATCTTAAAATATCACCATTTTTGAGTTTGTTTGCCACACAAAAATATGGCAGTAATGGATTATTAATAATTACATATTTGGGCAATACTAATACTGCAAAAATACATCAGGGAATGGTGAAATAAGATTATGCAGTTTTATACATTTGCTACATATTTTATAATTGGAACTATACTAGTACTTTTTTCATTGTTAATCTTTTCTGGTACAACAGGCAAAAAACGTGAATTTGAAATAGATGATGCAATACTTGGACCAGAAGAGTTAAAGGAACATGCAATAGGGATAGCAAGGAATCATTTTGTAAAAAGGAGTTCACGAACAGCAAATTGGCTTATATTAAGAATGAATAAAAACTATGCTGTTATTCTTGAAGCTTATAAAACATTAAATGCCGATATCCTTCATGACTTTCCCGTGCCTCCTGCAGCAGAATGGCTTCTTGATAATTTTTATGTTATTGAAGAGGAAGTTAAAGATATAAGATATAATTTGCCCGGAAAACACTTGAATCTGCTTCCAGTCTTGAAAAGTGGATATTTAAAAGGTTACCCCAGAATATTTGCTATTGCATTGGAAATTGTTTCTCACT
>DAOSDD010000227.1:0-6979 GCA_035362115.1 Clostridiales bacterium
TGAGAAGTGGACACATAGTAAAAAGTATGAGGTATAAAGCATGAGCGTTAGATGTTAGGTATAAAGTGTAAGATGTAAAATATTGGATTCGAGGTTAGGGTTTGAAGTTTGGGGTTTGGGGTTTAACATGTAAAATGCAATAAATGGGATACGGAGGAATAATATGGAAACAATCTTTAAACGGGCAGAAATATTAATAGAAGCATTGCCCTATATACAAAAATATTACGGGAAAACTGTGGTTATAAAATACGGCGGAAACGCAATGATAAATGATGAACTTAAAAACTCTGTAATGCAGGATATCATTCTGCTTAAATATGTAGGCATGAATCCTGTTGTGGTGCATGGGGGCGGTCCTGACCTTACTCATGCTCTGGAAAGGATGAATATTAAAAGTGAGTTTATTAATGGTCTCAGGGTTACAAGTGAATCTGTTATTGAGGTCGCTCAAATGGTATTTATTGGTAAAACCAACAAGGAAATTGTTTCGCTTCTTAATTCAAAAGGTGGAAAAGCTATAGGTCTCAGTGGAATTGACGGGAATCTTATTGAATGTGAAAAATTAAAGATGCAGGTAGACGGAAAAGAAACTGATTTAGGCTATGTAGGCAATATTACCAATATTAACTCAAAACTGATAGAGCTTCTTGCTGCTGATGAATACATACCTGTTATTGCACCTATAGGTATAGGAAAAGATGGTCAGAGCTATAATATTAATGCAGATACGGTGGCTGCAGAAGTGGCTGTGGCTTTGAAAGCTGAAAAACTTATCTTGCTTACGGATGTTCAGGGAGTAAAAACTTCAGGAAATAAAGAGGAAATAATTCCTGCATTAACAATAGAGCAAGCCTATAATTGGGTTGATAAAAAAATAATTAACGGCGGCATGATTCCCAAAGTACTTGGGTGTATTGATGCTCTTAATAAAGGTGTTGGCAGGACACATATAATAGATGGAAGAGTTCCTCATTGTATTTTGCTTGAAATATTTACAGATGAAGGTATTGGCACTATGATTATAAAATAGGCTGGCAGCAAATGTAAAACAGACTAGCAACGAACACAAAATAGAATGACGGTAAATGTAAAATAAACTGATAGCAAATGTAGAAAAAGTATGCGATAAAAAGCAAGCTCACTCTGCTCGGAAGTTAATTTGTCTTACAATTTACAATTTACAATTTGAACTTTGAAATTTACTAGAATACAAAAAATATTGTTGCATATTTATTCACTTTAATGTATAATTATTAATATAATCTTTATGGGAGATGTGTTTAAATGAAGCTTAAAGAAATAATCGATTTAGATAAGAAATATTATATGAATACCTTCGGGGACAGAACCCCGGTATGTTTCACACACGGCAAAGGTATAAACCTCTGGGATCTTGATGGAAACAAATACTATGATTTCATGGCGGGCATAGCGGTAAGCGCCCTGGGGCATTCTCATCCGAAACTCGTAAAAGCTATTCAGGAACAAGCCGGGAAGTTTATCCATTGTTCAAGCCTTTATTACATAGAACAGCAGGCAAAGCTGGCTCAGATTCTGGTAGAAAACTCCTGTGCAGACAGAGTGTTCTTTGCCAATAGCGGTGCAGAAGCAAATGAAGGAGCAATTAAACTTGCCAGAATATATTTCAAGAAAAAGGGCATGGAAAATAAGTACGAAATTATAACTCTGGAGAAATCCTTTCATGGAAGGACTCTTGCAACTATAGCAGCCACAGGTCAGGATAAATATCAGAAACCATTCTCCCCCCTTACGCCCAGGTTTTCAAGTGTACCCATAAATGATATTGATGCTCTGGAGAAAGCAGTTAATAATGATACCTGCGCCATTATGATAGAACCAATTCAAGGTGAGAGCGGTGTTAATCTGACAACTATTCAATATATGCATGATGTCAGGAAGCTTTGCGATGAAAAAGGCATCTTGTTGATATTTGATGAAGTTCAATGCGGACTTGGGAGAACAGGAAAGCTCTTTGGATATCAGCATTATGGCGTTGAACCTGACATATTTACCCTGGCAAAAGCACTTGGAGGAGGCGTTCCTACAGGAGCACTGCTGGCCAAAGAGTTTGTGGCACAGGCTTTCGGCAAAGGAGATCATGGTTCCACTTTTGGCGGAAATCCTCTGGCATGCGCAGCAGGAATTGCAGTAATGGATGCGCTGTTGAACGATGGTCTTGTTGAAAACTCAGAAAAAATGGGCAATTACTTTATAAGCAAGCTAAATGAGTTGTCGAAGAAGTACAGTTTTATCAGGAATGTACGTGGTAAAGGCCTTATGATTGCTGTAGAATTTTCAATAGATAAAGCAGAAGAAATAAAGAACAAGTGCTTTGAAAAGCACTATTTATTAGGAAGTGTTGGGAAAAATATTCTAAGGATACTGCCACCATTAATAGTTTCGCAGCAAGATATTGATGAAATGGTGAAAATGCTGGATGAAGTGCTTGCTGAATTTTGATAAACTGATGGACTGATAAGCTGATAGCTGATTGACCGATTAAATTGGATTAATTGGTTAATTTAGATGAACTTAGCAAACTGTATATGCATTTGTTCCTCGCAGCAAATGCATATACAGGTGCATATATTAGAAGTTAAGAAATATTGAAGCAATGGGGGTTGTGCTTAATGAAACATTTGATAAGCATTCATGATATTACAGCTGATGAAATTAATGAAATATTTGAATTATCAGATAAATTGAAGAAAGCCTTGAAAGAAGGCAAAGATCACAGCTATTTAAAGGGGAAAACCCTGGGGATGATCTTTACAAAATCTTCAACCAGAACCCGAGTTTCCTTTGAAGTTGGGATGTATCAACTTGGAGGGTATTCCCTTTTCCTGAGTTCTGATGATATTCAACTCGGACGTGGTGAAACAATCTACGACACTGCTCAGGTTTTATCCAGATATTTAAATGGAATACTGATCAGAACTTTTTCACATGATGATGTAATGGATCTGGCCAGGTATGGCAGCATACCGGTAATAAATGGTTTGACTGATTTAATGCACCCATGCCAGGTCCTTGCAGATTTATTTACTATATATGAGAAAAAGGGTGATTTAAAAGGACTAAAACTTGCGTATATCGGTGATGGGAATAATATGACTCATTCTCTGCTTCACGGCTGCGCTAAAGTCGGTATGAATATATCTGTAGCTACACCTCCGGAATTTAAATGTAATGATTCTATAGTTAATGAAGCTATGGAGGATGCAAAAATATCAGGAGCTGATATCCTAATAGCTAATGATCCTGCTATAGCAATAAGAGATGCTGATGTTGTATACACAGATACCTGGGTAAGCATGGGGCAGGAAAGCGAAAAAGAACAGAGACTTAAAGTATTCAAACCCTACCAGGTAAATAAGGATATGTTCGCACTTGCTAAAAGTGATGCTATATTCCTTCATTGTCTGCCTGCTTATAGGAGTTATGAAGTTACGAGTGATGTTATTGATGGCCCTAATTCAGTAATATTTGATGAAGCAGAAAACCGTCTACATGTACAAAAAGCTATTATGGTAAAGTTAATGGCGTAAAAGCTTTTGACGTAAAAAAATGGTCAGAAAATTTTTCTACAACCGAATAATTTTCTACTGATGCGTTATAACACTATGAAATTGTAAAGTAAACACTATGAAGTTGTGAAGTTTTGGATAAGTGGTGGTCGAAATATGAGTTATTCTCTTTTAATTAAAAAAGCAGAAATAAGTGATGCGCAAGCAATACATGCTATAATTAACGAAGCTTTTAATAAATATATTAAGGATGCCGGAATATGCGGAAGAATGGAGGCTCTTGAAGAAACTCCTGAGGATATAATCCAGGATATGAATACTAAGGAAGTTTTCATAGCTCTTGCTGATAACATTCCGGTTGGCACTATAAGGGTTGAGATAAAAGCCGATAACACAGCTTTTATTTCACGCTTTGGGGTATTGCCCCAATATCAAAAAAATGGTATAGGCAGATCATTGATAACTTTCCTGGATAATTTTCTTGTGTCAAAAGGAGTTAATAAAGTTTACCTTTATACAGCATCAAGGCACCGGGATCTTGTTCGCTTTTATTACGGTATGGGCTTTTATATAGACTCCACCACAAAAGATAAAGGGTATATAAGAGCTATGATGGTTAAGGAGTATTGATGAAAGGGAAATTATCCCCTCCATTTTTGCCCATCCATCAACCATGCGGGTTTGCAGGGATGAGGTTGGAAAGAGTTTATTTGATAATCACATAGATAGGACTAAGGAATTAAGGGGTAAGGGTTAAGGTTTTTGATAAAATCAGGTTAAGTCGTTCCAAAATGAAAATAATGTTGTTCCAAAACCCTGTTTTCTGCAACTTTGGAAAGACTCTATTTGCAAAAAGGAAAGACTTTATTTACTTCTCTCTACCCAGTCATGACCTCGTTGGGAAAATAAAGTTGTTCCTGAGTAAAATAATGTCTTTCGGGAAAAGTTTGCTTGGTTTATTCAAAATATTTAAGTCCTTTATTCACATATTTAGAATGACGCGTCATATGGATAAACAGGCTATTATTCCTTTTTGCTTAATATCCCCAATCAACAATCTCCCATTTTTTAGACTTACCCCCTCTTTTTAATATCCACATCCAATTAGTATAATATGAATTTGGATTAAATCCTTCCTTTATAGCATGTTTGTTTGTCTCAAAATTGGAAAGTAACACAATTTTGTTTTCAGTTTCAGTTTCAATATATACATCAGATTTTTCTTCATCATACCATAATTTAGTTAAATTACACCCTTTAAAGTCTCTAAACTTTAGTTTAACAAGAGATATGGCTTCTTTAATTTCCGTTTCTGAAAACTTATCAGAATGTCCAATAGTTACTTAAACATTTTTTACTTTACCCGAATTACAAGCAACTAAAATAATACAAAAAGAAATACAGATAACTAAAAGTAATGGTTTACTCACTGTGAACGCCTCCATAAAATATAAATAATATGCATTACCTTAGTTACACATTATGCTCATAAAAGTTAGTTATCCTTTAAAATTGATTATCAATTTCCCATCTTCGTATGAAAATATTGAATTGATTTTTACAGGAGATTTTATACTATCTTTTAGAATATCCCCTGTTCTGAAAACTGAAAGCATAAATCCTATTAAAGCAGAATTTATTATTAGTGCTACATTCCCATAAGAGACCAGCGGTAATGACAATGCTGACAATATTCCATACCCAAGGTTA
Source organism: Clostridiales bacterium (assembly GCA_035362115.1). Classification (GTDB taxonomy): domain Bacteria; phylum Bacillota; class Clostridia; order Acetivibrionales; family DUMC01; genus DUMC01. Next base: position 5,262 of record DAOSDD010000227.1, read on the forward strand.
TTCATAATATAAATGATTGCCTGCATAATAAAGGTAAGCATTATTGATAACGATATTATAGTTCCCAAAACACTTTTTTGCTTAGTAACATAATATAACCCGAAAATAGAAAATACTATAATAACTACTGATATTCCAAAAAATGCAACCCAGCCAAAATTATGCGTCAATGCAGTAAGAATATAATCTGTGTCTAAAGCAGGTATTATGGGAACATTATTGCCAAATTGAGCAGGTACAGTTCCCTTGCCCGCAAATTGAGAGTTTGCTAATAAATCTCGCACAAGACAATGAATGTAACCAGAACCATCGCGGTCGGAATATGGGTTGACTGCAGTACTAAGTCTGTTTAAAAAATAGGTGTTTTGTATGATATTGAGAATGGCAGCAATAATCGCAATAAATGCAGGTATCAGCACTAATAACAAACCACGCTTTTTATCGATGCCAAACCACCCTTTTACAACAGACATACAAAGGATAACAAGTACCGATATTGTAAATAAAGCAAAACCAGTAACTGACGGTACAAGCAATAATATAATTGCATACGGAACATAACCTACACCACATAACATAATACCTTTATATCCCTTGTGTCGCATAGCATAAATAAGTAATGAATAAGCAAGGGGGAATATTAAGGAAAGATAGGATAAACTTATAGACAATCTGCCTGGCGGGAACCAAACTCTGCCGTTTATTTGGTTGCCAAACAAAAGCCCTGTAACCGAAACTGCTAAAACGGTAAAATAGCAATATTTTGCGCATTTCCCCAAAATGGAAAAGTCAAGAAAATAGCATACTAAAAACACAGTCAAAGCAATAATATAGGGAGCAATGCTGAATCTGTCCGAGGAATATTCAGAAGAAGCAATAAAATAATTTGAAAGCATGCCTATTAACATTAACGCAGCAGTCAGGATAATCATTGTCCACTGGGGTTTTGGCTTATGAGTTTTATCCAACTCCATACCGATTGACACTGCATCACCCATCTGTAATATTGCTTTTTGTGTTGCTGATTTTTCATCCTCGCCCTGAGAAATATAGGCATCCCTTTGGTCGCAAAGATGATTTTCGATTTCTTCCGAAATAATATTATGAGCCTTTTTCCAACGTATTTGTTCGCATACAGTCTTGCTATATTGTTTTATTTCATCAAACGGTTGCATAACTTACTCCTCCGTTCAAAATTCTGTTGACCGCAGAATAATAAGTAATCCATTCTTGATGTTTTTCTTGTAAAAGTTTTTTACCCTTAGAAGTAAGATGATAATATTTTCTTGTTCTCCCGTTATCTGCTTCTTCTTCGTAAGATTCAACAATTCCGTTATTTTCAAGATTGTGTAAAATGGGATAAAGTGTACCTGCTTTCAAGTTGAAAGTATCATCTGATTTTTGTGCAAGAGTTTCAATCATTTGATACCCATACATATCTTTTTCTTCAAGCAATTTTAAAATCAGAGTTGTTGTACTACCTGTCAACAGGCTCTTATCTATAGACATATATAGCCCTCCTTTATATATAGATTATCTACATATGAATTATATATCGGCAATCTATATATGTCAATAGAAATGTGCAAACTTTTAAAGTTTTCACATGAGTAAAATATAAATTATCCTTACTACACGTTATTCTACTGATACGTAATATAAGAAGATTGTGACATTAACTCCATTTTCTATTTGTTTCTTTTACATATATTCGAACA
>DAOSDD010000228.1:0-6915 GCA_035362115.1 Clostridiales bacterium
CTTTACCAGATGGGATTCGCACCCACTATATATTAATCACCGAACAGGCGCACGCTCAACGCACACACCTCCCCCAAAAGATGCTGCTCCGCAGTTACTGCAATCTACTCTGCAATTTGGTGTTAATTGGCCCTCATATGCTTTTTTGTTCTCATTAATAAGAAATTTCTTTGAAACCCCAATATCAATATGATCCCATGGAAATACCTCATCATAGCTGCGCTTCCTGTTTGCATAAAAGTGAGGATCCACCCCGCATTCTTCAAAGGCTTCCAACCATTTGGAGTAGTTAAAGTGTTCACCCCAACCATCAAACTTGCATCCTTTCTCCCATGCCTTTATCAATACTTCACCTGTTTTTCTGTCACCTCGTGCAAATACTGCTTCCAGAAAACTTAATTCGGGATCGTGCCAGTTATATGTAATATGCTTGCTTTTAATCAGGCTTTTAAGATACTTTTGCTTTTCTCGTAAACCCTCTATTGTATCCTGGGCTTCCCATTGAAAAGGTGTAAATGGCTTAGGGACAAAGGAAGATGTGCTTATAGTAATGTTCAACCCTTTTCCTCTTTTTTCCTTTGGCACATTAAAATACGCATCAATAACCTTGTTTCCGAGTACAACAATGCCTTCAATATCCTCGAAAGTTTCAGTAGGCAGTCCTATCATAAAATAAAGCTTTACCCCTGTCCATCCTCCATTGAAAGCTATTCCTGCGGAATTCAACAGATCTTCCTCAGTAACCCCTTTATTAATTACATCTCTTAGTCTTTGTGTACCTGCTTCAGGTGCAAAAGTAAGCCCGCTTTTTCTTACTTTCTGTGCCTTTTCCATTAGTTCAAGTGAAAAAGAATCTATACGCAGGGAAGGAAGGGATAAACTTACTCCCTTTTCGCACATATTTTCCAGTAACCCTTCAGTCAAATCTTTAAGTCCGGTATAATCACTTGTACTAAGTGAAGCAAGAGATATTTCCTCATAGCCTGTAGCAGCCTCCAATTTTTCAGCAATTTCAATCAACTTCTCAGGTTTCCTCTCCCTTACGGGTCTATATACAAACCCGGCCTGACAAAATCTGCAGCCTCTTGTACAGCCCCTGAAAAGCTCAAGCATTATTCTATCATGTACTATATTTACATATGGCACAATAATTTTTTCAGGGAAATATACATTCTCATAATCTTTTATTATTCTTTTTTTTATTTTAGCTGGGTACTCGCTGTTTTTAGGCTGTATTTTATTAACTGTACCATCATAATTATATTTTACCTCATAAAAAGATGGTACATATACTCCTTTTATTTTAGCTGCTATATCTAAAAAGGATTCCCTTGTGTATTCAGTTTCAATTCTAGAACTAATCATGTTCTGGCTGGAACTGATTCTTTTTTGCTTCCATTCCTTATATGCATCAAGGATTTCATTAATAACCTCTTCACCTTCACCAAGCACAAAAAAATCAATCACCTCTGCTAAAGGTTCAGGATTATATGCACATGGACCTCCTGCAATAATAAATGGATGTGCGTCCGTTCTATCTTTTGCCCTTATAGGAATTCCTGCAAGATCAAGCATGTTTATAACATTGGTATAGCTCATTTCGTATTGCAAAGTGAATCCAACAAAATCAAAGTTTTTTACAGGTTCTTTAGTTTCCAGTGAAAATAAAGGTATGCTTTTTTCCCGCATTTTACTTTCCATATCTGTCCAGGGTGCAAATACCCTTTCACAATATGTATCATCTCTTTCATTCAAAAGATGGTACAATATCTTCATACCCAGGTGGGACATTCCTACTTCATATAAATCAGGAAAGCAAAAGGCAAATCTAATATCCATATTTCCAGGATTTTTTTTAACCATATTCCATTCATTACCGGTATATCTTGCAGGTTTCTCAACCTGTATTAAAATATTATCATCAATAGAAATTGACATAGCAATATTATTCCTCCATATCTCCAATGCGCCAAATGAATTGTCCCATTGAATTGTTATGTAAAACTTCATTAATTACATGATTTTACAATTAAATTGCTTTTCTTGAGTAAATTTTTCACAATTAAGCTTTTCACACTATTTATAATACCCAATAAGATAAATTATAGCAATATATACCTAAAAATATAGTTCCTTAATTTGCCTTAATCTATCCCTGTTTAATCTATCCCTGATAGATATGATAATCGCTTGCTTTTTCTATTATATAATCACGGAATTGCTGAACTGCTTTAGTCATATACCGCCTGTCATCCCAAATCAAATATGTTGTGCGTGTGAATTTTTCACCCTGTATTGGCAGGAATATGACATTTTCGTTCCATAATCCCTGCCATGAAAATGATGGCACAAAAGAAACTCCCATACCAAGAGATACATATTTCCGTATATAATACGGATCATCGCAAATAATTGAAATTTTAGGTTCAAAGCCATGTGCACGGCAGTATTCCTTCACAGTTTGAGATAAACTGTACTGCGACGGCAGGGTTATAAATCGCTCATCCTTCAAACTGTTAAGAGTGACAGACTTATTTTTCGCCAGAGCATGGTGATAAGGAACTGCCAGCATAATTTCCTCACAAATTAACGGAATTCCCTTACGTAAATGCGGTTGCATCCTTCGTGACGAAACGCACAGGTCAAAATTAAAACTATGATCTCCTATGTTATTGTGGCAGATTGAAAACGATACCTCCGGATTTAACCTGGCAAATTCCACAATCCAATCTATAATCATATTACGGTTTTCCAACACCAGGAGGCTTATTTCACCCTTTATGTCCCCATTTTTTTCCTTAAGAGCCATTATACCGTCACTTAAATTATCCAATACTGCTTCAACATGCTTAAGAAACAGCTTTCCATTTTCATTTAAGGTTAACCGGTTACTTTTTCTGTCAAAAAGCTGTGTTCCTAGTTCCTTTTCAAGCCTAGATATGGTTTGTGACATAGCTGGTTGAGGAATACCATATTGTTGTGCAGCCCTTGTAATACTTTCATATCGTGCTGCAGAATAAAAATATTTAAGCTGCAAAAGCTCCATGTACTTCACCCCTTACGAATATATGATAACATGGTATAGCATACAGTTCAATGTATGCTGGCATATATAATCACATATTTTACAAATTCATATTTAATGGTAATATTTATATAGTTATATAATGAATAAGCAATGACTAGGAAAGTAGCTTAAAGTGAGGTCGAAAAAAATCATGTATGAAATCAAACGAATATTAGACATTACATATAGTAAAGTACACCCTGAGGATTGTAAATTAGACTTATATTTGCCAGAAACAAAATTACCCTGTCCTGTACTTATTTATATACATGGAGGAGGACTTGAAGCAGGAACCCGCAGGAATACCAGCGGATGGATTGAAGCTTTAGTGTCTGAATGGGGAATTGCTGTAGTCTCTCTGGATTACCGCATGTATCCGAACGCACACTTCCCCGATTTTATTGAGGATTGTGCCGAAGGTACTGCATGGGTAACCAGTTATGGACGCACCCACAGTTGCTTTAATAAGTATTATATTGGCGGTTCTTCAGCTGGAGCATATCTCACAATGATGTTGTATTTCGCTGAGAATTTTCTTTTGAAGCATGGCTTATCACCCGATGAATTTGATGGTTACATATTTGATGCCGGTCAACCTACAACCCATTTCAATATACTCAGAGAACGTAGAATTGATACCAGAGCAATCCGTGTTGATGATGCTGCTCCTGTTTTCTATGTAGACAAACAAATTGAAGAGCCTGAGAAAAAGCCTCCTGTACTGGTTCTGGTTGCTGAAAACGATATACCCAATCGGCTTGAACAAAACGAAATGTTTATTGGTACAATGATTAATTTCGGTTTTATCCCGTCCCGTATTACTAAAAAGTATATGGCAGGCTTCAGTCATTGTGGCTATGTCAATGCAAGGGATAGTGAAGGTAAATCCATATTTGCTAATATTTTAGCTAATTTTATAGATAGAGGTAACTAAGATGAAAGGGGTAGCCAAAATGAAAAAAGGATTAATATATATTATTTTAACTGCAATTTTGTTTACAACATTAGAGCCTGTAAGTAAGCTGATTTCCACAGAAATAAGTCCCGTACGCATAACATTTATAAGGTTTTTCATAGGCAGTCTTATGCTTTTGCCTTTTTCCATAGCTCAAATCAAAAAGGAAAACATTAAAATAAATACAAAAGACATTTATACAATGTCATTCTTAGGAATATTATGTATCTGCGTAAGTATGATTTTGCTGCAATACGCAGTACTAAAAGCAGAGTCCCCTGCACTTATTGCAATAATATTCTCATCAAATTCGGTGTTTACAATAATTTTTGCAGCATTTATTTTGAAAGATGAAATTACTTGGGCAAAACTTTGTGCTATTGCACTATGTCTTGCAGGGCTGCTGGTTTCCACTGATTTTAAATTATCGGAAAATATGCTTTCAGTTGTACTTGCAATACTAGCTGCACTGGCATTCAGTTTATACACCGTACTCAGTAAAAAGTTTATGACAAAAGTTAGCGGAATAATTCAAACAGGATTTTCCTTTTTTATTGGAAGCCTTGTACTTTTAATAGCCCTTTTGATAGGTGGCACAGATATCTTTGGTGGTATTACTTCATCAAATATTTGGGAACTTCTTTATCTCGGTGTAGCTGTAACAGGCATAGGATATTGGTCATATTTCCGTGCAATGGACAAAGCTTCTGCTATGTCGGCATCCTTTGTTTTTTTTATTAAACCTGCTTTAACACCTCTTGCAACATTTGTTATTAACGGTATAGTACCGGACATAAAAGTGTTTATATCCCTTGTTCTTGTGATTACAGGGTCTTATATGGCAACAGTTAAAACACAACCAAAAAACAACCTTACTAAAGCATGATTTGCACCTATTAGTAACTAATACTGTCAATATTATTTCTTTTTTACTCTTGCACTTTTGTGGGTTTGTGTGTTAGAATATATAAGAATTTGTGGTACAGAAAATATTGGGGTGTAGCTCAGATGGTAGTCCATTTGAATCTATTTCACAACCTGTATTATCTACACTATTTTCCTTAAATACATTAATTGTTACCTTATATTCAATCTCCACGCTATCTCTATAAATAACCACTTTTTCAATTATTTCATTTAGCATACCTTTTTTAGTTAAAAAATCCGCTTTGTTATATCTATCAACAAATGATACAATATTTTCATCTAATTTACTATACTCATCTAGAGCAATTTTGGATTGCTTTAAATTTTCATCAACCGTATTGATTTGAGTAAGTAATTCATTTACCTCAGCTTTAATAATATCTTTTGATTCTTTTAGTTCTTCTAGTGTTAAAATGTATTCATTTCTAATTGCTTTTGGGATATTCTTTTTTAATATTAATAAATCCTTTTGCTTGTCTTCTAACATTATATTGCGCCCTTGATTTGGAAGATTTAAGAAACATACAGGATAATTACTTTAATGATGACAAGACTCTGTTATCCTTCCCTGATGGAAGAAAAATTAGGCTTACTGGTAAGCTTAGTGAATTAATAAATGATCTAATCAATTATAAAAAGATAAATAAAATTCGTTGTATATATTTATTTTGCAGAAAACATGAAAAAGACTATGATAAAATATCTAAGTCCAATTATAATACAATAATAAGTAAAGCCTTTAATAAGCTAGATTTACCTGAAGATAGAAAGAAAGTATTAATTCCTTCATTCATAAGATCTTCAGTTATTCGCAAAATGTTTGATTCAGGATTCAGTATTTCAGTATTGAAGATATAGTCTGCCTTACTGGCTTAAGTTTGACAACTATTAATCAGTATTTATCATATGAGGACATATTAAAACGCCATAAATTAAAAAAGATAGTGAAAGATCATCCATATAAGGAGTTTTTTGTATAAGCAGCTGCTGACATAAATAGGTAGGTACTTCTTATGCTACTTATTTTTTTACAAGGCTATATTTTCCTCGGCTTATTTAAATTATTTATCTCTATTCCTTATTGCCTCACTTTGATCTGACTTTAATTGTGCTAATTCATCAAACAAATCTGCAATATAATATTTATAGATACTATATTTATCTTCAATTATTGCTTCTTTAAACTGATCTAATAATTTAATAATCTTTTCTTTTTTGGTATCCATATCCTTCCCCTTGCATTAAGTATTCATCTCACACTTATGGTAAATATATAAAATGTTTCTTTGGTTTATTACATAGATTGCCATATTATGCTAGTACTTGCTACTAATCAATTTCAACTCAAGGATAGGCACTTTTATGGGAGACTTTGTTTTAGACATCAAATTCATAAATTCGCATTCTACTGCATATTTATCCTCTAAGTAATTAACTATTTTATATTCATATTTATCATATATTTCATCAATCAAAAAAGTAACATCAGAGATTACTAATGTGTTTTTTTTCTTAGATAAAAATTTTTTTATTTCTTTTAGAGTATAAATTTTTCCTATCTCCATTTTCTTACCCCCAATTTAAATAAAACAACATCAATTAATAATAACGTCATTTAATAATAAAAAGTTTATAATAAGATATTACTTATTTAGTCTATTACTAATTTCCTTAATTTTGTTATTAACTTTCTCTAATGCAAAAATATACGCATTGATTTTTTACATGCTTCTAAAGATTTTTCTAATAGCTTTTCACTAAGCTCTTTTTTCTGGAATCCTACATCCTTAATATAAATCATTTTTTTTGTAATTTTTATAACCTTGTATAATAGGTTTTACTATATTTTCTAGCGCTTCTATTATTTCCTCTTTAATTTCATTATAAATTTCCAAATCAATTTCATCATCATAACCAATTCCGCTATTGCTAATTAAGATATTATTTAAAACCAAATTACATTTTT
>DAOSDD010000229.1:0-6839 GCA_035362115.1 Clostridiales bacterium
AGCACTGTAACGACAGCCCCTGGTAAATATTTCTTCAAATTCAGTAAATGCACCCGATTAGCATTCTCCCCTTGTCACATAATTAATGGTATAGTATACTAAGGTAAGAAATTTATTGCGGAGGGGTTGTATGATAGAAAAAGATAAGCTAAAACAGCTTGAGAAAAAATCCACATTGATAAGAAAACACATAATTGATGAAGTCTATAACGCAGCTTCAGGACATCCTGGAGGCTCACTTTCATGTACTGATATCTTTACAGTGCTCTATTTTCACGAAATGCGGGTAGATGTTAATAATCCCCGTTGGCCTGACAGAGACCGTTTTGTTTTGTCAAAAGGTCATTGTGCACCTGCACTATACGCTGCCTTGGCGGAGAAAGGCTTTTTCCCTGTTGAGGAACTGAATAAATTCAGAAGCATTGAAAGCTATTTGCAGGGACACCCCAGCATGAATGATGTTCCTGGTGTAGATATGTCTACAGGTTCTCTTGGACAGGGCATTTCTGCTTCAGTGGGCATGGCTCTTGCCGGAAAACTTGATAACAAAGATTATAGAGTTTATTCAATACTTGGTGATGGTGAACTTCAGGAAGGGCAAGTATGGGAGGCATTAATGAGTGCAGCCCATTATAAACTTGATAACCTTACAGCTTTTCTTGACCATAATGGATTACAGATTGACGGCAAAATAACCGAAGTAATGTCTCCAGAGCCGGTTGTAGATAAGTTTAAGGCTTTTGGATGGAATGTTATTGTTATAGACGGCCATAATTATGAACAGATAATTAATGCTATAGAAACAGCAAAAGAAACTAAGGGTAAGCCTACCATGGTTGTTGCAGAAACAATAAAGGGCAAGGGAGTGTCATTTATGGAGAATGCAGCAGGATGGCATGGTTCAGCCCCCAACAAGGAACAAAGAGATCAGGCTATAGCAGAATTGGATGCTTTCCTGGCTGAATTGGAGGTGGAATAACATGGCAGACAATAATACTGCAGTAAAGAAGATTGCAACAAGAGAAGCTTATGGAAATGCGTTAGCTGAGTTTGGCGCGGACAGTAGAATTGTTGTACTTGATGCAGATCTTTCAAAATCTACAAAAACAGATTCCTTTAAAAAGAAATATCCTGAAAGATTTATAAATATGGGAATAGCTGAAGCGAATATGATGTCGGTTGCAGCAGGTCTGGCAACTTGCGGTAAAACAGTTTTTGCGAGCAGCTTCGCAATATTTGCAGGAGAAAGAGCCTGTGAGCAAGTTAGAAATTCCATTTGTTATCCAAGATTAAATGTAAAAATTGGTGCAACTCACGCAGGTATATCTGTAGGTGAGGATGGAGCTTCACATCAGGCTGTAGAAGATATGGGAATAATGCGTTCCATACCAAACATGACAATAATCAGTCCTGCTGATGCTGTTGAAACAAGGCATGCGGTAAAGGCTGCTATAGAATATGATGGACCTGTATATTTAAGACTTGGGCGGTTGGCATTACCTGTAATATATGACGAAAGTACTTATAAATTTGAATGGGGTAAGGGGGTAACCATTTCAGATGGCTCTGATGTTACAATAATTGCAACGGGTTTAATGGTGCACGAAGCCCTGACGGCAAAGGATATGCTGGCAAGCGAAGGTATTAGTGCAAGGCTGATTGATATCCATACAGTAAAGCCAATTGATAAAGACATTATTATAAAAGCTGCTAAAGAAACAGGTGCCATAGTTACTGCTGAAGAACATAATATGTATGGCGGCCTGGCAAGTGCTGTTTGTGAAGTAGTTGCACAAAATTATCCTGTACCCGTAAAGGTTGTTGCAATACAGGATAAGTTCGGCAAATCCGGCAAGCCTGCTCCACTGATGAAAGTTTATGGCCTTACTGCTGAGGATATTGTTAATAAGGCTAAAGAAGCAATTAAGATTAAGAAATAGTAGATAGCAGATAGCGGATAGTGAGCAGTGAATAGTGAGTAGTGAGGCATTAGAGTAAAGGATATAAGAGAAGGGGACATTGAGTACACTCCGAACGGTAATGTCCCCTTTTTATTTTGATAATTTTAAATGCACCCATAATTTCACATTAATATTGATATCAAAATTATTATCATTTAAAATAAAAGTATTAAGCAACTGCGCTTTTTTATACATTATTTGTTTAATGTAATGTAGTGTAATAATTTATAATAACTTTATGGCAATATTTTTTAATATGTTTAGGGGTGAATGAAAAATGTTTTTAAAACTTATAGATAAACAAGCAAAAAAATATTTTGGAAATGCATATGATATAAAAATATGTGATGATGGAAGCTTATGGCCTGTAAGATTTACAGACAAACTATTTTCTGTATATGGCATAGACGAAGGCAAAAGGATTCGAAGCTTTTGTCCGTCGGGAGTATGTATTGATTTAATTACCGACTCTGCATTTTTAAATTTACATATCAGCACCTTAAGTTTTGCCCGTGATTTTGCATATTTTGATCTTTACATTGATGATGTTTTTATTGGAACATATGGTGCAGAACCGGTAAAACAGCTACCTAATATAATGTCCTTTGAATTAAATCACAAACATATTAATGGAAAATGTAAAGGTGATGGAAAAAAACAGAGAATCACAATATACTTACCTCAACTGGTTGATATACATATAAAGGGTATTGAAATAGAGGATGGCAGTATTGTAGAAGACTGCAGTATTATGGAGAATTGCAGCAATATATCCGGGCATAAGAAAACATTGCTATGTCTTGGAGACTCCATAACTCAAGGGATGACTGCTAAAAGTCCTTCTTCAACATACCCGGTTCAATTGGCAAGAAAACTTGGAATGAATATGATTAACCATGGAATTGGTGGTTATAAGTTTGACCCAAAAGTACTGGATGAAGATATGGCTGTAAAACCGGATATAATAACAGTTGCATATGGTATAAATGATTGGTATCAATATAGCTCGATTGAATATTTCAGAGAGATGTGCCGGGGTTTCTTTGAAAAATTAGTAAAAACATATCCTGATGCAAAGATATTTACAGTAACTCCATTATGGTGCAGCAGTGAAAAAGAAACTAAAGCTATGGGCTATTTTTGTGATATAAGAAGAGAAATAGAAAAAATTGCCGGTAATTTTGAAGGGATTCATATTGTTGACGGTCTGAAAGTTGTACCTAATGCACCTGAGTACTTTGTTGATGGAGTTCATCCAAATGATGAAGGGTTTATGCATTATAGTATTAACTTGCTTAATGAGATAGAGCGTTACTGTTAATACTGCAAAAACAAAGCCCTACAATGTAGGTTGAATGAAAACTTAAAAAGACTGATTGTACCGGCAAACTTTGACCCTTTTACGAATCAGGAGATATTTGATATAGTAAATAAAATATATGACCTGAACACACCAGATAACTTGATAAAATACTTTGATACTCCTGTGAAATGTCTTCTAAGGATAGAAAGGTCAATTGAACTATGGACAAAGGAACTTGGAGCTAAAGGGTATTTTGAATTTATTGAAGAACAATTGGGTCATATTGTAGAAAAGGATGAAAAATGGATTTTGCTATGATGATTGAAGACCGGGATAATTTTGAGAAGCTTGGTATTGATGCTTCTTCCCTTACGCGGGAATATTCTTCCAATGATTAGTAAATCTTGTATTGACATTATGCGTCTACTAAAGCTGATAGAAAACAAATACCTGGGAGGGTAAATATATATAATGCAATGCTTATTATATCTGAAGACATGGGGTATTCTTGGTCGTAGCTAAACGAATTAATGCAAGTGATTATAGAGAACTATATTCTAATAAATTACACAATTAAGAAATCTTACAACTATACTTCCTATGATTTATTAGTATGGTTATGGTATTATTTGGTTGACTCATATTCTAATAACATAACTAAATAAGTCTATTAAAATCATATCTGTCTATTAATAAAAGCTTAATAAACTGTATGGAGAATTTACAAATAGGCAATTTGGCTATAGTATAAGTATTAAGCAATTATATGCGAAACACTAGAAAAGAGGCAGGTTTGCTATAATGGATAAAAAAATACCAGTTGCAAGCATAGTTAAATATAGATATCTGTACTTACTACTATTACCTGGGGTTATATGGCTTATAATATTTCGTTATATTCCTATGTATGGAATTGTCATTGCTTTTAAAGATTATAATATATTTAAGGGTATCGGGCAAAGCCCCTGGGTGGGTTGGGTTAATTTCACGGAATTTTTCCGTTATGATAGGTTTTGGGTGCTTATAAGAAATACTGTTTTAATAAGTGTTTATAAAATTATTTTCGGATTTCCATTTCCTATAATAGTAGCTTTAATGCTTAATGAAGTTCGAGGTAATGTATTCAAACGTTCAATACAGACTGTCATATATTTTCCCCATTTTCTTTCCTGGGTAATTGTTGGGGGGCTTGTTATTACCTTATTGTCACCAGATGGTTTTGTAAATAGCATAGTGAAAGCCCTGGGCGGTCAATCACAAATGTGGATAGCAAAATCAGAGTATTTTAGAGGAATTTTAGTACTATCAGATATCTGGAAGGAAGCTGGTTGGGGTACAGTAGTATATATGGCAGCATTGTCAAACATTAACGTTGAAATGTATGAAGCTGCAATAATTGACGGGGCAGCCCGCTTACAAAGAATATGGTACATTACAATACCATGCTTAATGCCTACAATTGTTATATTACTTATTCTTAGAATGGGAAATGTAATGGAAGCAGGTTTCGAACAAGTTTTAATATTGCAGAATCCAAATGTTTTAAGTATTGGAGATATTATTGATACTTATGTATACAGGGTAGGGCTGGAACAACGGAAATATAGTTATTCAGCTGCAGTTGGCTTATTTAAGTCCATTGTTAACATGATATTAATTCTTATTACAAATTATTCTGCAAAAAAAATGGGGCAGGAGTCCTTATTCTAGATAAAATGTAAAAATGATTTAGCAAGGAATGTATTGGATTTTCGTGTATTAATTAAGGTAATATAATTGTACAAAAATTTTTATTGTTAAACATAAGAGCCAAATGTAGGAATAAAAGTAAAAGAAATATTGAAATGAGCCAATTTATTTTGGCAGAATGGCGGTCAATGTGAGTAAAAATTCAATATTTGTTAGCAATTTAAAAGACAAGATATTTTATACTATAATATATACTTTGCTCATAATAATTGGGTTGTTGGTAATTGTACCTATGCTATATTGCATATCTGTTTCTCTTACTCCATATGAAGAAGCATTAAGGCGGGGGGGAATAATTCTATGGCCAAGCGAAGCAACTTTACAGTATTATAGATATGTATTAAATAGGAATTCGCCGGTACTTCGTGCATATGGGATAACTGTCCTGGTCACAATAATAGGAACCTTCAGCAGTCTGATGATAACAGTATTCACTGCATATCCTTTATCCAAAAAATACTTGCCTGGAAGGACAGTGATAATGTACATGTTTTTTATAACAATGCTTTTCAATGGGGGACTGATACCTACATATCTTACAGTACGTTCATTAGGTATGGTAGACAAATTATCTGCTCTGATTATACCTTCGTTAATTAGTGTTTTTAACATGATTGTTATGAGAAGCTTTTTTATATCTATTCCTGATAGTCTTGAGGAATCTGCCCGATTGGACGGTTGTAATGATATAGGTGTTTTATTTAAAATAGTAATACCCACATCAATTCCTGCCATGGCAACTATTGGCTTGTTTTATGCGGTAAGTAAATGGAACATGTTTTTTGATGCTATGATATATATAAATAATAGAAAAAAGTTCACACTACAAGTTATACTGAGGGAAATTCTTGTTATGAGCCAGGTAGATGAGCTAAATCCGGAAATGAAATCGAGCTTGCCACCATTGCTACCTATGCAAATGACTTGCACGATGATTGCCGTCTTACCTATGATGATATTATATCCATTTATTCAGAGGTATTTTGTTAAAGGTATGATGATTGGAGCGATCAAAGCATAATTACAGTGGTAATAAAACCACTGATAAATTATAATAAATTTATATTACAGGAGGGTTGTATTATGGTAAAGGCTAGGAAATTAATGGTAGTTTGTATGGCGGTTTTATTAGTATTAAGTTTAAGTCTTACAGCTTGCGTAACTCAAAAGGTAAGCAATGATGGTGAGAAAAATAATGCAAGCGGAATTAAGGAGCAAAATGATACTAGTAAAACGGATCAACCACAAAAATTAATCAATCTTTCTTTTTTTAGTGATGATTCGCCAAATGAACTAAAATTGAAGGAGGTGGAGAAACTATTTAATATTAAGCTAAATCTTATTTCTACACCCAGGCAGGAATATAATCAAAAACTAAACCTTGCCATGGCTTCTGGTGATGTACCTGATATTGTTCTTTTTAGAGATATTGTCGAAATGTTTTCATATGCAAAACAAGGCGCACTCCTGCAACTTGATGGACTTCTTGAAAAAAATGCTCCCAATACAATGGCTTATGTGGCAGAAAAACTGTGGCCTTATATAAAAGTTGACGGTAAAATCTATACTATACCGACAGACAGGATACCACAAAAAAATAATGTTTATGTCAGAAAAGATTGGTTAGATAGATTAGGTTTGCAAATTCCAAAGACTCTGGATGAATACTATAATATTATGAAAGCATTTGTTAACCAGGATCCGGATGGCAACCAGAAGAATGATACTTATGGTTATGGAAGCTCCGCAGCGGGAAATTTGGCAGTAATAGGAACCTTCACGCCAATATACGGAGCATATGGAGTGATGGATGGAGCATGGTACTG
>DAOSDD010000230.1:0-6815 GCA_035362115.1 Clostridiales bacterium
AGGTTATTGGCCCTGAACAGGATATGACATCTGCATCAATTATAGCAGCTGAGAGCTATGGATACATGAATGCCTGTCTTAAAATGCTGGGGGCAAGATAGAGGAAATATTATTTAAGAAAAGTCCTGCAGTTGCAGCTTATTTTTTTACTATACCTGAATTCTAAATTGACTATTTTATTACAATTTATAAAGTGAGATTATATTTTGAAGGGGGATATTAAAATGGCCAAAAAACCCAACCTGTTATTCTTTGGAATCGACAGCTTAAGATCAGATCATATGAGCCTTTACGGCTATAAACATCTTACAACGCCTCATATTGATAAGTACGCAAAGGGGGGCATAGTATTTGAAAATTGTTTCAGCCCAAGTATTCCTACTACATCCGGATATTCGTGCATGTTTACAGGGAAAGATTGCTTTGGAACAAATGTTGTGGCATTAAGACACAAGGGCGGAATTGCTGATGGTGTGAAAACTCTGGCTGAAGTACTTAACGAGAATGGATATAACTCAACATGTATCGGCTTCGGCGGTAATCCTGCATCCCGTGGATTCGGCAAATATATTGAGTATGAAGGCTGGGGTTCCTGGGAAAAGGGACGCTCTCCCAAAGCTGAAAATCTTAATAAAGTGGCTATTCCCGAACTGGAACGCCTTGCAAAAGAAGATAACCCCTTCTTCCTTTTTATGCGTCATATGGACCCTCATTCTCCATATCTTCCTCCAGAACCTTTCCATAAAATATTCTATGGAGCGGATGAGTTTGATCCAAACAACAAATCTCTTGGGCCTGTATACGAGTTTAAGCCTTTCAGAGATTATTTCTATACCTGGTTTGCACCGGGATGCACGGACAAAGATTATATAATTGCTCAATATGACGGAGCAGTAGCCTATATGGATGCCTGCATACAGAATATATTAGCCAAACTGGAGGCTTTGGGGCTGGAAGAAGAAACCCTGGTTGTTTTTACATCCGACCATGGTGAAACTCTCTATGATCATGATTGTTACTTTGATCATCACGGACTCTATGATTGTACACTTACAGTTCCGCTGGTGCTTCGTTTTCCTGGAAAACTGCCGAAAGGGAAGAGATATCCTGACTATTGTCAGCTTAAAGACATTATGCCCACTATAATGGAGATACTGGGGGTAGACACAGGCATTGATTTTGATGGAAGAAGTCTGATGCCTTTAACAAGGGGAGAATACAGAGAAGCAGAACCTGAGTTTTATATAACCGAATGTACTTGGATGAGAAAGCATGGCTGGAGAACACCCGAATGGAAGCTTATCCATGCATTGGAACCGGATTTCCACTTTAAACCTGAAGTTGAACTTTACAACTTAATTAAAGACCCTGAAGAAAATAACAATGTAGCGGATAAGGAGCTGGGGGTTGTAAAGATGCTTAAAGAACGTATGCAGCAGTATATAGCAAAGCGTGAAAAGGAAACCGGAAGAGAAAATCCCATGTACAATAATCTTGATTGGCATGGAAAGGGCTGTGGTCCTTTCAAAACATCACAGCAGGCGTATGACTCTTTGCATATTGGTGACCCTGAAGCTGCTAAAAAGCTGCAGGCTGCTCTTGCACAGAAGAAAACTTAATTGATAGAAATTACCTGACATTTAACTTAATTATTGCTCAATGAAATAGAAATGAGGAGTGCATTTATCAAATATATAAAAATGTATACCAGGGGCTGTCGCTACGGTACTTAGAGCACCTCCACTTATGCCCCTTATCAATATTTTCTTTATTTAAATTTAATGCACCCAGAATGGGAGAATGATTAAAAATGCTTAAAGCATGTATTATTGGAATGGGGAATATAGGAAACACTCATGCGAGGGTATACACTGGGTGTGATAAGGCTGAACTGGCAGGAGTCTGTGATATAATCCCTGAGAGGGCTGAAAAGGCAGGTAAGAAGTATGGTGTGCCTTTTTACCTAAATGCAGAAGATATGCTTAAAAATGTAAAGCCGGATATCTGCAGCATTACCACTGGTGGTTTTGAATATTCAAGTGATCACTATATCCCTACTATACAAGCGTTGAAAGCGGGGTGTAATGTGCTGTGCGAAAAACCAATTTGCAATGACCTTGAAAAAGCTCAAATTATGGTGAATACAGCTAAAAAACTAGACAGGTGTTTTGCCATAAACCTGAATCATCGTTTTACTCCTGCTGCACGCATAGTAAAACAGTGGCAGAATGAAGACCGCCTGGGACATCTTTTGTTCATAAATATGGCTCTTTGGATAGGAAGGTTTGAACCTCTTGAATCCGAGTATTACCACCTTAAGGCACTTAACCCGCACAGTGTTGATATAATGCGTTATTTCTGCGGTGATGTGGATACTGTTCACTGTTTTGCAATAAAAGCACCCGGAAGGAATATCTGGTCAACAGCTTCAATAAATATGAAATTTAAGAATGGCGCTGTAGGTCACTTAACAAGTTCATATGATATAAAACGGGGACACCCTATGGAGCGCTGCGAAATTGCGGGTACAAAGGGGCGTGCGATATTTGAAGATATGTGGCGGGAAGCTGTTCTATATCCTGCAGATAGTCTGGTTAAGCAGGTTTACACTAATCCTGTCTTTGGAAGCTTCAGCGACTTTTATGACACTTTCCGTGACAGGATAATCTGTTTTGTAGATCAGGTTGCCAGAGGTGACAAACCTGAGGACATTGATGGTTCAGGTGAACAGGGGCTTGAAGCAAGCCGTGTAATTCATGCTGCAATTGAGTCTATTAAGACAGGGTTTCCTGTTAAGGTTGAATCAATAAGGAAGTAAAAGAAAGAGGAATAAATCATAATAAAGAAGCGTTAAAGAAAGCAGCGATAAAATAAAGAAGTGTTAAGGAAATATTAAAGATTAAAGAAAGCAGCGATAAAACAGAATATAGAGAAGGCTTAAAGTAGTATTAGAGCAGAACTGTAAAGTAAAATGTCACAAAATAACTTATAGAGAGTGGGGCTTAAGGGCTTAATGGCTGAGGTAAGATTTTTAGAAAAAAGTAAATTTTTTGAAGATAAAAACATACCAATACTTGTTATGGATACTGAGCATCATGGAAGGGTAGGTTTGCACAGCCATGACTTTATCGAAATTGTTTACATTGATAAGGGGTTTTCCATGCATTTCTGTGAAGGAGAAACCACCATTCTCACATCAGGCGATTTGTTTGCTATAAGACCTGGGGAAGTACATTCGTATAATAGTGCACATCACACATTTTTATACAACTGTTTATTTTGTATGGAGGCTCTGGAAGGCATTTCATCTGAAATTGCCAAACTGCCGGGTATAAACCAGATATTTCAACAAAAACAAGGGAAATGGGAAAAGCTGCACCTTGATTTTTCTGAAAGACGCGAGGTCTTATTATATCTTGAAAAGATGAAATGGGAACAGGTTAATCGCAGTATAGGCTGGGAACTGAATATGAAAAGCTTATTAACCAGCTTCCTGGTATTATATTCCAGACTATATAGCAATCATCATGAAAGCTTGGATAAAAACAATAAAGCTCAGATACTTCATGTTCATAAAGCCTTAAAGTATATAGAGGAAAACTATCGACTGGATTTTTCACTAAAGGAGATGGGGGCTTCAATAAACCTAACTCCTGACTATATATCACGTCAGCTTAAAAGTGCTGTAGGTCTATCAACTATTGAGTATTTGAAAAATTTTAGAATTGCAAAGGCAATTGAACAGCTAAAGACGACAGAGTTGCCTATTTCAGAAATCGCCCAAAACACAGGATTTGGAGATTTAAGCAACTTCTCACGGCAATTTAAACAGGTAGTCGGGGTTTCGCCTTCTGCTTTCCGCAAGGACGAATAGGCAAGAATGGTTATACTTTGGCTTCATGAATTAGGCTTATGAATTAGTACTACTTTGTTATGTTGCCAATGAAAAGCGACATCTTTCCGATGTTATAATAAATTATCCCGGAAGACATCGCTTACCAAATTGGCATATTAGTAATAGGCTTACATAATTTATTAAAAAAACCATAGAAAGGAAGGTAATATATATGGCACTAAAAATAGGTATTGTAGGTATGGGTGGTATTGGAAATCTCCATGCTGAATGTCATAAGAAAGATCCTCTTGCAGAACTTGTTGCAGTCTGCGATATTATCAGGGAAAAAGCCGATGCTGCTGCTGAAAGGCATGGGGTTAAAGCATATTACAGCTTGAAGGAAATGCTGAAAGCTCATCCGGAACTTGATGTTATTGATGTTACAACCAGTGGCTATGAAAATGGCAGCTGGCACTATGTACCTGTTATGGAAGCTATTGATGCGGGTAAAAACGTACTTACAGAAAAACCCATATCCAATGATGTAGCTGAAGCAAGGGAGATGGTGAGGTTTGCAGCGGAGAGGGATGTTTATTTGGGATGCAATCTGAACCACTTTTTTACTGAGCCGGCTGATAGAGCAATGAAGTATATTAAAGATGGCAGGGTAGGTGAACCTGTATATTGTTTGCACAAAGTTGGATTCAACGGCGGAGAAGCAAATTATGGAGGACCTGGAAGTCCAAGATGGCAGCGTCCATATTCCCATGTTAAAGCATTTCTCGCACATCCCTTTAGCGTTATGCGTTATTTCTGCGGCGATATTACTCATGTTCAGGCATTCCTAAACAAGCCTGGAGTTAGAAAAAGTGCAGATGATTTAATGCTCTCAATTAACAGCGTCCATGTACGCTTCGAAAATGGCAGCGTTGGATATTTATTATCACAGAGAGGAGATGCAATGTTTGGGCTGGGTGGCTGGTGGAGTTTTGAAATGGCAGGAACAAAAGGCACTTTCTGCATAGAAAATTGTGTAGAGCAACTTACTTTCTGGGATTCACCCAAGAAAGGTGAAAAAACCCCGGCTGCTCCTGAAATACTAAATACCGGAATAACCGACTTTAATTCAACCTTTCCTACAAGACTTCATGCATTCCTGGAAGATATAACAAATGGAGTTCCTAAAGAATTCCTGAGAGCGTCCGGACGGGATGCACTGGCAACTCTTGAATATACCTTTGCTGCTATAGAATCATATGAAGAAGGCGGTGCACTGGTGCGTCCAAACAGATTGCCAAATGTACACGGTCATCCGTCAGTTGTATGGTAGGTAGAAAACTCACCGTTGAATAAGGTTGCTATATATAACGCACAAAAGTAACTACACTATAAAAGTTTTGTGCGCTTATGTTACCTTAAATAATACACAAAAATACAATTTGTTCCTTGAAAATCATTTTTGCGTTATATATATAATAAATTGCGTCATTTCAATTCCTAATTATAAAAGAGGAAGACTTATAACGGTTTGTAAAAAAAGTAGTTAATATTGGAGGAAAATATGAAAAAGATAATTTCTATATTATTAATCATTGTAATGATGTTTAGTATTGCTATTTTCTCATCTTCATGTGGAAATAGAGGTAAAGATGATGGTTCAACAAAATCAGGCTCATTATCTGACAAATCACCATCCTCATCTACAGTTTCATCATCTGCCGATTCCACATCATCTACTAATTCAGCAGTATCTAAGGAGCCTGTATCCCTTACTTTTTTGCGAATTGGCAATGATGCTCCGGAAGCGGAATATTGGAAGTCCTTAATAAAGGATTTTGAAGAAAAGAATACAAATATCAAAATTCAATACGATGACGCTGCAATTGGAGAGCCCATGGAAACCAAGCTTAATACACTTTTTGCCGGAGGTGCAGGCCCTGATATAATAGGGCATGGAATTCTTTCGGTAGCGAACAGAGTTGAAGCCGGTCATTATACGCCTATTTCCGAATACTTTTCTAAATGGGATGGTAAAGAAGATATAATGGAAAGTGTTCTTGCAAATGGTACATATAAAGGTGAAGTGTATGGACTTGCATATTCAACCACACCTTTTGTTTTTGCATATCGTAAAGACATGTTCAAAGATGCAGGCTTGGACCCTGAAAAACCACCTCAAACATGGGATGAATTGAAAGACTATGCAAAACGACTAACTGTAAAAACCGGCGATAGGATTACTCGTGCAGGATTTGCATTTCCAATGGCTGCAGGAAATTTTGTTGAGTTTGATGTCTTCGTTTTTGGGAATGGGGGCAGATTCTATGACGAAAACAATATGCCCACTATAAACACTCCTGAAAAGGCTGAAGTGTTTGAATTCCTGAAAGGATTTATTGATGAAGTAAATATTCCGTACAACAGCAATGAAGTAAATCCATTTATAAAAGGAAATGCTGCAATGACTCTGATAAATAACGTTGCATTGCGTCCTGTACTTGCAGATCCTGAGTTGAAAGATAAAATTGGTGTTGCAGTACCTCCATACAATAAGAAAAAAGCAACATTTTCGGGATGCAACATGCTCTTTATAGGTGGAGACTGTAAAAATAAAGATGAAGCGTGGAAATTTATAGAAGCAGCACTAACAAAAGAGCAGATAATAGAACGCAGTAAAAAGCTTAATATACCAGTTACTCGAAAATCACTAATAGACGAATTTGCAAAGCTGGATCCTTACAATGCAGTAAGAGCTGAATGTGTTTCGGCTGGTATCGGTATGCCAAGAACAACCTGGTCTCCCAGATTCCAGGCTATAAGAAATGAAATGGTTCAGAAAGTGCTTTATTCAAAAGCATCAATACAAGAGGCTTTAACAGAAGCTCAGAACAAATTGATGGAAGAGATAAAGTAACAATGGGTAAAGGGGTGCATTTAAAATTTTTGAAGAAATATATTCCAGAAGCTATCGTTACGGTAC
>DAOSDD010000231.1:0-6699 GCA_035362115.1 Clostridiales bacterium
GGGGGTCTACCATAATCAACCTCTCCATCTATTGTTTCAGGATAATAATAGGTGTCTACTCTAATTACATTAAGGCTTCCCATCATGCTTACCTGATTTTTAAAGCTCTCATTCATACCTATACCAAGAGAAAGCATGACAACAATTGATGCAGTACCCACTATAACACCAAGCACTGTCAATATGGTTCTCACTTTCCTTCTCCATAAATTCTTAAAGGCCATTCCAATAAGGTCAAGACTATTCATCGAATGTCATACCCGCCTTTCTGATTCGCCTCTTCCGGAGGATAATTATTAATACAACTATAATTACCACCAGTCCTCCACCTGCAATTCCAATATTTAATGGAGTCAAAAGCTTTTTTTGCTGATCTTGGGGAGGCATTCCTCCGGGAAATTCTTCTCCCATTGCACCTTCAGGAGACATTGTTGGCCTCTCCATACCCATAATATTAAGTTTTATCTCTTTTCTCACTTCATTTTTACTTCCTGCTTCGTCTTCAAAGCTAAAAACGAGCTCGCCTGCTGCTTCACCTGCAGAGCTTGGAGTAATCATGCTCTCAAAATAGTCACTTCTTCCAGGCTCAAAATTTCCCGCAAAATAGTTTGCATTTTCAGTTTGGAATCCTTCCCCCTCAACTGTTACCATTAAATTATAGAGTACGCTCTTACCCATATTGAAGAAATCAACAAATATCGGTATGGGTTGCCCTTCATAACCTTCTACCGGCAGGTTTAACTGACCAACAACAAGTTTTTGCTCCTGTTTTACAGGTATGCTTATTTCTTCGGCAGCGTTATATTGCGTACCCTTCTCATCTTCATAATCAAAGATAAGGTTCAATACATGAGATTTTGGGGGGGCATCAGATTTTGCTAATAATTCTACTTCTCTTTCTATTATGCCTTGTGTTCCCATATATTCGATAAAAAAGGTATTACTGCTGCTGGTAGGAATAAATACCCCTTCTTTTGCAGAAAATGTTATTTTAATATTCCTTATAGGGAGTATTTTGCTTGTGTTAAGAAAAGACAGCTTTAGCTTGAAATTTTCTCCTGCTTTAACTTCTTCAGGTTCAAATGAGTACATGTTTATTATAATCTTGGGAACAGTTTTTTCTTCCTTATCCTTATCCTTATCCTCATCCTCTTCTTCCTTTTTTTCTACATACACACCTACATATCTTGTTAATGTAAGTTTCTCTATTTTATCCTTCTTGTTTTCCTTATCTTCCGTTACATTTTCATATTCCACGTTAATAGCAATCAAGTAATTTTTCGTTATTGCACTTAAAGATGCAAACAGATTAAATTTCAACTCTTTAGATTGACCTTTTTCCAAAGCATCTATCTGGATTACGCTGCTGGATTTAGGCAAAATACCATCATCACATGTTAAGGAAACCTTTACATTTTGTGCCGAATCAGTCCCTACACTATCTAAGATAAAACCAAGATTAAAATCATCACCTGCTTGAATTTTACCAGTCGGGAAATCCAGATCTTTTAATGCAATCTCCGGTTTTGTTAAATCTTCCTCTTCTTCCTTTATTTCATTGATGCGTACAAAAAACTGAAATTCATCAGAATAAGTGTTCCCTAATCCATCCTTATATTCTATATCTGCTTTAAGAGAAGCACTGTTACCAGTAAACTTTTCAGATATAATTAGAAAATATTCTGCTTTCCCCTTTCCCTGTCCATCAATTTGGGAAATATATTTACTATCAGCAGATTTATAAGTAGTTATTCCATCAATACCTAAACCCTTCAATGTAACTTTAATGTCTTTAGCCGGTAAAGAACCCTGGTTTTTAAGGGATAGTGCCAGGCTCATAATATTCCCGGGTGAAGGATCGCTACCATAAGTCTGAATGCTTTCCATAATAAGTTTTGGTGGAGTTTTATCATTTATCACCTTTATATATATGGTCTCACCAGATGAAAATGTATTGTTATAAATATTTGAGTATTGATAATTAAGTTTTATAGGATAAATCCCCTCTTTTGCATCAGCTTTTATCTTAATATTATACGATATTTTATCTTCTTTTTTAGATAATATTTTGTCTATATAACTGTCTAGAATAATTTGATCAAAAGTAAAAGGCAAGATACTTTCATTACTTGTGTCGATAGCAGCAATAATATTTCTCGATTCGTACAAACTGTCATTAACTACAGGAAGGCTTAAAATAACATCCTCACCGGCCTTAAATGCAGGCATTTTAATATCACTTTTTACTTTGATATTTGGTACAGTCTTTTCAGTAGTGACAGGAGGAGTATTGCCGCTGCTGTCAGATTTAAAAAATACAATTCTACTATCACTATCATTTTTAGCCTGATTCCATTCTTCGCCTTCCAACCTGCACCGACAGCCAATAGTAATAATTGGGGTATCTTCACTTCCATTGTACACTAGTTTAATAGTATAACTCCTTTGTTGTTCGTTTGGGAGCTCCACATTCTTATAAAGAAATTTTCGATCTGACGTAGCATTAATAGGCATTAATCCTTCATTTGCTCCTATAATCAGTTCAATATCAGTAATTGCTTTCCCTGTATTATTATGTAGAGTCACATTTACAGCAAATACTTCTCCTATAGGAAGCACATTAGGCATTTCCTCAACAACCAGCCTAACCCCATTATCTTCAGCTTTTACAGTTATACCAGCTGGTACAATTACTGCTAAAAGTTGAAAGATAATTAAAAAACATGCCAAAACAACCCTAGTTAAACTAAAGCCATTTATTTTTTTATTCATGGTACTATTTAACTTTTTACAAATACAACTACTTAACTTCTTCATAGAATCCTCCCTAATTTTTTGCGTTGATTGTTTCAATTTTCTCAACCCTTCCATCCTTAATATAGAATATCCTATCTGCATATTTTGCAATGTCGATATCATGAGTAACAATTATCAAAGTCTGATTATTTTTTCTTGTCATTGAAATAATAAGATCCATAACTTCTTTTGTTGTCTTTGAATCAAGGTTTCCTGTAGGCTCATCGGCAAAAACAATTTCCGGGTTGCTAACAAAAGCCCTCGCTATTCCTACTCTTTGTTGCTGACCACCACTCATCTGGGTCGGTTTGTGCTTAAGGTGGGTTCCCAATCCTACTCCTTTTAGTACTTTTCTAGCCTGTTTATCCCTTATAGTTCTGGGTATTCCCTTGAACGTCAAGGGAATACTCACATTTTCCAAGGCAGTTAAAGTAGACATAAGATTATAAGACTGAAAAACAAAGCCCACATTCTCCTGTCGAAACTTTGTCAATTTTCTTTCGTTTAATTTATGTATTTCCAAGTTTTTTATAATGATGCTGCCTTTTGTAGGCTTCTCCAAACCTGCCATAAGGTTTAGCAGAGTAGACTTTCCTGAACCGGACGTACCAAGAAAACAGCAACATTCACCTTTTGATATATTTAAGCTAATACTGTCTAATGCTATAACTTTTTCATTTCCTACTCTATATACTTTCCTTACATCCTGAAGCACTATTATATTCTCCAAATACTCCCACACCCCCTTAAAAAGTATTATATCAAAATTTTACTTCTATATCGTTAAAAATTTATTAAAATAGGGAATCTATCATCAATAGATTTAGACGTACACAAATTAGATAAAGTTTCAGCTTTAGGAATTTTTTCATAAGTCTGTCTTTTCCCAATATGTATTTCATAAATTAAGAAGAATTTAAGGAGAAGATATTCTCTTCTCCTTAAAGCTATATACAATTCTTTATTCCTTCTAATTATTTTGAAATTGTAGCTTTGTCATGCGGCTTTGATTATATTCTTCACTAATTAACTAGTGGGAACGACATGATAAAATTGTAACAAGAGGTTGGCTTTTTCATCGAAACTCTTCATTACATATTTGCTTTTTTGCGTTTATATAGCTTTCATATGTATAACTATCAAAGCAAACAATAAAAACTTTTGAAATATTATTATCCTCATCAGCTTCAAGAAAATTATTTATTTCATTTACCGCAATTCTTGCAGCCCTATTTACCGGGAAACCATAAGCTCCTGTGCTAATTGAAGGAAAGGCTATTACTTTAATATTATTATCTACCGCAAGCTTCAGGGAGTTTTTGTAGCACAGGGCTAGAATGTCGTCCTCCCTCCCATCCCCGCCTTTCCATACCGGACCTACAGTATGTATTATATATTTTACCGGAAGATTATAACCCTTTGTTATTTTTGCTTCCCCTGTTTCACATCCCTTTAACTTTTTACATTCTTCAAGGAGTTCGGGTCCTGCGGCTCTATGAATAGCACCATCTATTCCGCCACCACCCAACAGGGTTTTATTTGCAGCATTCACGATTGCATCTACTTCAATTTTTGTTATATCTCCTTCAATTATTATTAACTTTTGCATAACATCCTCCATAAATCAAATTAATTTTGCATATTACTTTAGTATATTATTTTAGTATATTATTTTAGTATGGTTTTATATGCACTCTGTATAAACTCTACAGTATAATATAAAATATTATACTGTAATCTTTTTAATTAGTCCAATTATAGCTAATATAACAGGTTGATGAATAATATAAACAGGCAAAGTATTTCTTCCCAACCAGCTTATTATATTATTCCTTAATTGGAAATTAAAAATGCTCCTTTTATCTTTATATAGCACTTTTCCTAATATAATTCCGTAAATAAAAATGCCAAGCCAGGGTATAAGCGGATAGTAGTCTGATGATGTAAATTTTTCACTTGTAATTCCCACTATAAACAAATAATCAAAACCCGGATTCAACCTTGATACATAACCTCCCAATATTAGTATAACAGTACCTGACATCATAAGTAAGTATTCATTGAGATTATTTAGCAATGGATATGTTAATATGCTCAATCCAAGAAAATGCAATATCCCAAACTTTATTCCCATATCAACATTATAAAGATGTGTAAGTACAGTTATAATCATAGCTATGGCAAGTATTTTCAAGGCTCTTTTCATATTGTTTTTACTTAAAGTACAACTTATGCCGGAAATCAATATAAAAAGTATTCCTGCAGCCCTCCCTGTTAAATAATTGAACCCCTTACTATAATATACATTATATCCGAAAATATCTTTCATGTCAAAAATTATATGGAAATATATCATTAGCAGTAACGCAATTCCCCTTAATAAGTCCAACTCCCATATACGGCTTTTTTGTTTAATGCCTTCCTTAATATTGTTTTGCAGGTTTTTTTCACTACTATTGACATGTAAATTTACTTCATCCTCCATATATTCCCCCTCTTTACCAAATAAACATCTTCTAACCTAATTTATCTCAATATAATATGGCTATCCAACCTTCTTGTGAAGGCTGATGAAATTCAAGGTACCTTAAATTTCATCAGAAAGTCATTTCATGACTTTCTGGGTGATAACCATATAATATAACTAAACATGCTGTACGTCAACTTAAGTAGAAATATTGCGGTAAAAGAATTCATTATTTGTTTTGTGAAATTTTAATATTTTTTGTAAGAAACAAACCTTTAGATGAAAATTATTGTTACAGTAGGTAATTTAGTTTATAATGAAATAAATGTATAATATAATTGCATAGAAGCAAAAAGAAGCAGAAGATGTATAGAAACAAAAAGAAGCAAAAAAATCGTCCCCATGCTTCACATGCTTCCAAAAATATTAAAAAAGCGGAGTGGTTATAATGATAATTATCGGAGAAAAAATCAACAGTACTCTCAAAGCTGTGCGGCCGGCTATTGAAAACTATGATATCGGGTTTATACAGGAGCTTGCCAAAAAGCAATTTGAAGCAGGAGCGAATTTTATTGATGTTAATGCAGGTATGTTTCATGATGATGAGCCAAAAAGACTGAAATGGTTGGTTGAAACAGTTCAGGAGGTAATTGGCACACCATTTGCCATTGACTCGCCTAACCCAGAAGCTATAGAAGAAGCACTTAAGGTCAATAAAAATGGGAAACCAATTATTAACTCAATAACAGATGAAAAAGAAAGATATGAAGCTATTTTACCTTTGATACTGGAATATAACACAGGAGTAATAGCTCTTTGCATGGACGACAGTGGCATGCCTGAAACTGTGGATGATAGGTTGGAGGTTGCTGTCAGGATAATTGGTAAATTAACAGACAAAGGAGTAAAGCCCCAGGACATTTATATTGATCCTATGATAAGACCTATAGGCACAGGCTCTCATTATGGTGTTGTAGCACTGGAAACAATAAGACAGGTAAAGGATAAGTACTCTGATGTTCATATAGCTTGCGGTCTTAGCAATATTTCCTTTGGACTTCCGGGAAGAAAAGTATTAAACCAGGCATTTCTTATAGCTGCAATGACAGTAGGCATGGATGGAGCAATATTAGATCCTCTTGATAAAAAACTTATGACTTACCTTTATGCTACCCAAGCCCTTTTAGGGCAGGATGAATTTTGCATGGATTATTTATCAAAATATAGAGAAGGACTTCTTGATTTGTAAAGAATATGAGTAATATGAATGTATTAGGGGTAATTGCTGAATATAATCCCTTTCATAATGGACATCTTTATCATTTACAGGAATCTATAAAATGTACTTCTGCAAATTTCATAGTATGCGCTATGAGTGGTAATTTTGTCCAGAGGGGTGAACCTGCTATTATAAACAAATGGGCAAGAACTGAAAT
>DAOSDD010000232.1:0-6351 GCA_035362115.1 Clostridiales bacterium
GTATATTCCAATAGAATTAGAGAAGCATATGGCAATGTACCAATTATATTAGGTGGATTGGAGGCAAGTCTGCGGAGATTTGCCCACTACGACTATTGGTCCAACAAGATTAGAAGATCCATTCTTTTAGATGCGAAAGCTGATTTGATTGTCTATGGAATGGGAGAATGTCAGATAGTAGAAATAGCAGAAGCATTGGAAAGCGGAATACCAATAAGTGAAATCACATTTATAAAGGGAACAGTTTACAAAACCAAAGACAGGGAAAGAGCTTACAACCCTGTATTTTTACCTTCTTATGAGGAAATACTGGCATCCAGGAGAAAATATGCAGAGAGTTTTATGATACAATATAACAACATGGATGCCATAACAAGCAAGCCCCTGATAGAGACCTACAGTAATAATAATTATTTTGTGGTGCAAAATCCTCCTCGTGAGCCCATGAAACAATCCGAATTGGATAGGGTATATTCACTTCCATATATGAGAAATTACCATCCCATATATGAAAAATCTGGAGGGATTCCGGCCATAGAGGAGGTAAAATTCAGTCTCATAAGTAACAGAGGCTGTTTTGGCGGCTGCAACTTCTGTGCTCTTACCTTCCATCAAGGCAGGGTAGTGCAGTCAAGAAGTCATCAATCAATTATATCGGAAGCAGAAAAACTAATATGGGATCCTGATTTTAAAGGTTATATTCATGATGTGGGAGGCCCCACTGCAAATTTTCGCCATAGAGCCTGTGAAAAGCAGGAAAAGTATGGGGTTTGCATAAATAAGCAGTGTATGTTTCCAAACCCTTGCAAACAGCTTAAGATAGATCATACAGACTACTTGAAGCTTTTGAGAAGTCTTAGGAGACTTCCAAATGTAAAAAAGGTATTTGTGAGATCAGGAATTAGATATGACTACCTTATTTATGATAAAAACGATGAATTTTTCAGAGAACTGTGTAAATACCACATAAGCGGTCAGTTAAAGATAGCCCCTGAACACGTATCTGTCGAAGTTCTGAATAAAATGGGCAAGCCGCAGAAAGAAGTATATGAGCGATTTGTGAAGAAATATAATAAAATTAATGAAGAATTGGGCATGAATCAATTTCTTGTTCCATATTTTATGTCAAGTCATCCGGGATCTACACTGAAAGATGCCGTTGAACTGGCAGAGTACTTAAGAGATTTAGGGTATATGCCCGAACAGGTTCAGGACTTTTATCCAACACCCGGAACATTATCAACATGCATGTTTTATACTGAACTAGACCCAAGGACCATGGAAAAAGTATATGTGCCAAAATCAGATCATGAAAAGGCCATGCAAAGAGCTTTGATTCAATACGGCAAACCACAGAATTATAAATTGGTATTTGAAGCTCTCCAAAAGGCGGGCAGAACCGATTTGATTGGATATGATAAAAAGTGTTTGATAAAGCCCAAATCTTACAAGCATAATGTTGAGTCCGAAAAGTCGAAAGATACGACAAGAGCCGGATCTAAGAGAGGAGCAAAAGGCAGATATAAAGCCAAGTTGAGGGAAGGATCAAAAACAAGATCAAAGGATGAGGCGAAAGATAAAGCTATAACCAAGCTGAAGAATTGGACAAAAGATAGAGTTATAGCTAAATCGGGAGATGGTACAAAAGCTAAGGTTACAGTTGAGCCGGAAGGCAAATCAAAAATGAATAACAAAAGAGTTAAAAGTAATAGGATAAGAAGCAACAAAAATAAATAAACTGTATCATTAGCGAAATAAACCACCAACGAACTGCATCACCGTTAAGGCGCAATGAGCTGCTGACTCTCCAAAAAACTGGTGCACCAGCAGCGTGCCCAACATTTCTACTGCTGGGTAGGAACTATTTTGCATAGTAAAAGGTTAGGATATGTGTACATGGAGGTTAATTATGAGAAAAATTATTTTATTTATTTCCATAATTACTTGTGTAACTTTATTGGTTTTGTTTATTTCTGTTAATATTGTTAATCAGAATGAGGAATTATACACATCTGCCATACCCCCTGAAATTGAATTGACAGATGGAACTAATTCCATAAAAGGTTCGGTAAAAATGGACAGTTGGTATTATAAGGGAAAGGATAACAAGTTTTATCCCTATCCAAATAACAGTGCCAAAAATGACAATTTCCAAAATGGTAATGCACAAAATAATAGTGTAAAAAGCGATAGCGCTAAAATCGGTAATTCTCAAAGCGTTAGTGCCCAAAAAGATAGTATCCAAAACTTTAATGCTATTAATGGCAATTTTAGAACTTTTGAAAACCCGGATTCCTCAATTAATTTAACCAATGACCCGGCAGTACTCTCTTATAGAGGAGATTTAGCTCTTAAATTCAGCCCATATTCTGACCAATATTCTCAACAATATCCCGACCAAGATCCTGACAAATGTCCCGACAAATTCAACCTGCAAATATTCCATAAAGGCAATCTGATTTTTCAGGAAAATGATGTTGTTTCTGAATTTCATTATCCCGTTTACCAGCCGAAAGAAGATGGGGAGTTACTTTATAAAATCACCGCTTTTTGGTATGAATCAGAATCAGCCAGCAGAGGCTTTTATGGACAGGTAACATATGAATTCGCTTTTTATAATGATGTTCCTATTGAATTTGTGGTTTCTCCTACTAAAACTTTTCCTGGAGAGATGGTAACAGTTTCTGTAAAATATGCAAACGAAAATGAAAAAATTTCTTTAAAATCTGATTTGTTAAAATCAGAAATACCTTTTTATAAAAACGAACATGGACAGATTGCTGTTCTTCCATTAAGTTACGATTTGCAGCCTTCTGAATATGTAATTAATTTAGAGGTTCAAAAAACAAACGATTCGAGCAGCGAAAGCCCGGATTATAAAGATATTAGGTTAAATGAATCAGATAACAAAGAGTCAGATACTCGAGACACTAAAAAAGATGAGGTTAAAAATCCTCAAGGGACTAGTGATATGGATTCTCTAGTTACAGAAAACGTTAACCTGGCAGGCAAAAAAGAGTTTCAAAAGATAACCATTAGTGTCCAGCCCAAAGATTTCCCTATCCAATATCTTACTATTTCTGATGATGTGGATAAATCTACAAGGAATGATGCTGCTTATGAAGAATATGACAAATATATAGGAGCTGTAAGAAAAACTGATACTCCCGTTAAAATGTGGGACGGAGTTTTCCTGAAGCCTGTTGAAGGCCGGATCACCACTGAATTTGGTATGAGAAGATTTGTGAACGATGCTCCGACTTCATATAGACATAGTGGCATTGATATTGCTGCAGATAGAGGTACACCTGTCAAAGCAACAAATTCTGGTAAAGTAATACTTGCAAGACACCTGATTCTTATAGGTAATACTGTTCTTATAGATCATGGATATGGAATAATTAGCTGGAACTATCATATGGACAGTATAGCAGTTAAAGAAGGTGATGATTTAGTTAAAGGGCAAATTATAGGCAAGGTTGGTTCTACAGGCTTTTCCACCGGCCCGCATCTTCATTTTGCAATATCCGTACATGATATTTTTACAAATCCCTGGACACTTTTTGAACAGGAACCGGAAGGGCTATGAAGGAAAATATGGCAATCCCTAAGCTTTGCTCAAATTTATACTCGGGAAATCATATAGTGCCATATTTTGTATCATAGAAAGAGAATGTGCCCTGCTTGTTGGATTGCTATTAACTTCTGAGATATGATATGATAAGCTTGATAAAACAATACTACTATAGCTAATTTGGAAAGCGATGTCTTCCGGGATAATTTTTGATAGCATCGGGAAGATGTATTCCTTACGAGTCAGCAAAAATTATCCCCCAGAAATATGCTCTCCATTGGCAACATAACAAAGTAGTACTAAATTAAAAAATGAAGGTGATACACATGGGAAAAATAGATATTCATGTTCACGCAAGGATAAAAAGGGTTACAAATTTTATGGGAACAGATACTTCTTATGCAACTGCTGAGGAGCTTCTTGGCATGTATGAAAAACTTGGCATTGAAAAAGGTGTTATTTTACCCGAGGTAAACCCGGAATGTGCAACCTGTATACAGTCAAATGAAGAAGTTATGGAAATTGTTAATAAATATCCGGGTAGATTTGACTGGTTTTGCAATATTGATCCTCGTATGGGGGGAAATGATTCAAATACCGACTTGTCTTACTATTTGACATACTATAAAAAACTTGGTGCAAAAGGTGTTGGTGAACTTTGTTGCAACCTTTATTTTGATGACCCCATGGTGGAAAACTTGTTTTACCATTGCGAAAGGATGGAAATGCCGGTGATTTTCCACATTGGTCCTCAAATTGGAGGCTGCTATGGACTGGTAGATGAACAGGGTTTGAACCGATTGGAGAAGGAGCTGGCCAAGTTTCCAAAGCTTAAGTTTATAGGTCATTCCCAGCCATTTTGGGCAGAGATAGGTGCTGGTGTTGATAATAAAAGCAGGCAGGGGTATCCAAAAGGGAAAGTCATTCCAGGCAGGTTGGTTGAACTTATGAGGAAGTATCCAAATCTTTATGGTGACCTTTCTGCAGACAGCGGCTATAATGCTCTTGTGCGTGATCCTGAATTTGGATGCAGGTTTATGGAAGAATTTAAAGACCGTTTGCTTTTTGGAACAGATATATGTTCTCCTAAAAATGATATGCAACTTTCTTTCTGGCTTGATGCTGCAGTAAGGGATAACAAAATGTCCAGTGATATATATGAAAAGATTTGCAGGAAAAATGCACTTGAGATCTTGGGACACTAAAATGATTCTTCATAATGTTGAGTTATTTGAAAGTGAATCTTTGAAATTATTTTATGAGTACAATTAGTAAATAATAGGGTGCATTTAAAATTTTTGAAGAAATATATTCCAGAAGCTATCGTTACGTTGCTTAGAGCCTTCACTAATGCTTCTTCCAATAATTTCTTCAAAAATAAAAGATGCACCCTTAAATATTATTTATCCAAAAAGTGTGCTTAAATCAAAAAGCAGTTGAATTAAAAAACGAGTTGGTGTAATATAGTATTAACTTGTAAAACGTTTTAGTAGAAATTTTTACTGGGGGTGAATTTATTGAAGATAATAGATATAAACACAATG
Organism: Clostridiales bacterium; assembly: GCA_035362115.1. Taxonomy (GTDB): domain Bacteria; phylum Bacillota; class Clostridia; order Acetivibrionales; family DUMC01; genus DUMC01. The sequence continues at coordinate 5,119 of DAOSDD010000232.1, forward strand.
ATAGGACCATGGCCTTCCAGACTTCATCGGTTTAATGATGAAGTTAGCTTAATAAAGGAAATGGATAGCTACAGAATAACTTCTGCTATAACCTATTCGTCTATTGCATTGAATAACCCAAAGGAAGGCAATAAGCACATAAAGGATATTGCTGAGGCTTCCAATGATCGTATTAAAGCTTGTTATATACTTGATAGTAATATTGGTTCTTCGGAAATACCAGATGCTTCAGAACTTATGAAACAGCTGAAAGAGGAAAAACCATCTGCAGTAAAGCTATATCCAAACAGAAATAAATATTATCTTGATAGCTTCTATTGTGGAGAGTTATTAGAAGTGTTAGATGTGTTAAATATGCCTGTGATAATTGATAGTGATCAAATTACTTCTTTTAAAGACCTGCCGCAATTAGCTAAATCATATTCAAATATTAAATTTATTATTCTGCGATATGGTTTCCGTGAATCCAGAACAGTAATACCGCTAGTGAAAAAACTTGATAATGTATATTTTGATATAAGTGTTATGGTCGATACGGGATTAATTGAAGAAATTGTTAACAAGTATGGAAGCGATAAACTTCTATTTGGAAGTGGATTACCTTTCTATGTTCCAGCAGGTTCCCTGGGTATGGTTATATATGCAAGACTAAAAAATAGTGATAAAGAGAAAATCTTTACTGGAAATTGGGAGTATGTGGAGGGGGGCATCAATTATGGAGACTAAAGTAATCAATAATATTAAAAGTGGCTATAATATCAGTAATATTAAAAATGGCTTAAATGCTAGAAATAACTCATGTATTTACAGCGACCCGATACGCGAAGAAGCCTTTGCTGGAAAGCCAGTATCTGTCCCGGTTATAGATTCCCATTCCCATATATGTGCATATTATAACAGCGGCTGGTATCAATCTTTTACATCAAACAAAGAAGTTATATCATTAATGGAGCATTTGGGTATAGATTGCATTATAACTGCTCCCCATATTCTTGTTGCAGGCAGGATGGAGGATGCGAATAAAGCAGCTGATAGGGCTGCAAAAGAATTTCCAGGTAGGATCTATGGTTATATTTCCATATGTCCTCATGAAGGTATTAATGCTATTAAAGACGCAATAAACAACTATAGTAAAAACAGCAGCTTTATTGGTATGAAATTTCTACCTGGGTACCATGGTCCGCTTGCATGTATTGAATATGATTATGCTTTGGATTTTGCCAATGAAGTTGG
>DAOSDD010000232.1:6361-6615 GCA_035362115.1 Clostridiales bacterium
GGTTGTCCAGTTCTAATACATACTTGGTCAGGAAGCCCGGGATTAAATGAATTTGAGAGAGTAGTCAAAACAAGATCCAATCTAAAACTTATGGTAGCTCATCAAGGTGGCGGAAATGGGAAGTGTACTGATGATTTGGCTGCTTTAATGAAACAATACCCTAACCTTTACATGGAGATATGTGGGTCATTATTTAACCAATATTCTATTGAAGATATGGTTGGAATGGCTGGAGAAGATAGAGTAATATATGG
>DAOSDD010000233.1:0-6581 GCA_035362115.1 Clostridiales bacterium
ATCGAAGTATTCAAAGAAAGGGTTCTCTTTATTGTTCAGTTCCATCCACGCATAAATGAGAGATCCTCCCCTTGATACTATGTTCAATTGTCGCTGATTTCTCTTAAAAACCTCAGCTGTTTCACGATTTATTCCTGCATGAATGGTCATAAAATCTACTCCATTCCTTGCATGTTTTTCAATAACATCAATAAATTCCTTTGAAGTTATATTCTCCAAATCCTTGTCATAAAAACCCACAGCATCATATACAGGAACCGTACCTATCATGGCAGAAGACATATCAATAAGTCTTCGTCTGAATTCTTCAGTTTTTCCATAGGAACTGAGATCCATTATAGCCTCAGCTTTCATTTCAATTGCTTTTTCCACCTTTTTAAGTTCTTCCTCCATACTGCAGCAATCTTTTGAAACACCAAGGTTTACATTTATTTTTGTCCTTAAGCCCTGTCCGACTCCTTCCGGATTAAGAGCCTTATGGTTTTTGTTTGAAGGTATGGCTACCTTCCCTTCAGCCACATATCTTTTCAGTATTTCCGGATCCACATTTTCTTTTTCAGCTACAAACTTCATTTCTTTTGTAATTAAGCCCTTCCTGGCAGCATCCATTTGAGTAGTATAATTCATATTCCTTCTCCTTTTCTTTAAATAAGTATTTAATATGTGATGTGCCCAATGTATTTATCAGTTATCTCATTTATAGCAAACTTCAGCAGTTCTAATAAATATAACAACTTTATCATTGGATACATATTAACAATGTAATACCAGGGATATCTTGATTGAGTTTATCATTTAAGGAAGACTATTTTACAATGTGCTTTAATGCACTTAATGAAAAGTTTACATTAAGGTAATTTATACTTTCCTATTCGTTACAAAAAATGCTTACCTAATAAGGTAAGCATTTAATTATCGATCTAATTTAACCAAATTTTATCTAAGTAAAACTACTATTATTTTAGTAATTTTACTCTGCTTCCCTACGGTAGTATTAGCTACATCAGGTTCAAAGGGTCAGGTTCTACCTTCTCAACCAAAATGGTCCCCCCACAAATCTATATTATCAATTTGCCAAGTGTATTAAGTTGTTACTTTAATTATACACAAAATAGAATTTGCTGTAAAGCATCAAAAAAGGAAAGGGAAATGGTGCATATTTTCACGACTTCGCAATCATTAAGTTTTCCACCATATCTGCAACATCTTCGCAACAATCTAGTGTATGCTCAAGACACTGATATATTTCTTTTTTCTTAATAATATTTACCGGATCAGTTTCAAAGCCAAAAAGATGACGCATGCTTTCAGAGTAAATACGGTCTCCTTCTTCCTCCAATGCATTGATTTCTATAATCAAAGTATTAATGTTCTTATTTGGATTTTTCCTGAATTGTTTTAACGCATCCATCAGAGCGTAGGTTTTTTCACATGAGGAAATCATTATTTGAACAAAGCGCGACATAAATTCATCACTCTTCTCTACCCTCATTATATAGATATGATTGGCAATATCATCAATACTGTCTGTGATGTTTTCTATACCCTTAAGGATACCCATGATATCACCCTGATCGATTGGAGTAATGAACGCAGCCTCTATGATCCTCTGGGATTCGTGCATATGCTTGTCCCCTTTATGCTCTACTTCCTTAATACGGCGAATCTCTTCTTTATTAATTTCACTATCTGCAAAAGCAGCCTTGAGATTTTTTGCAGCTTCTAATGAAATAGCTGCTCCCTTTACTAACATATCAAAATAATCAATTTTATCTTTAGTTAATTTGCTTTTAATTTTTTGTGCCAGTGTTTCAGGTTGCTTCTTAAAATCTTTTTCCAATAAGCTCCCTTTAGCTTGTGTTTTTTCACCTGTTTTGTTTTTCATAAAATTACCTCCGTTATTGTCACACAGTAGTATTTGATATTTTATAAAATCATTCGGAATACTGTTGCAAATACATATCCTAAGGCCATGCAAACCGGAAATGTCAGTATCCACGCCAAAATCATCTCTTTAGCAATTCCCCAATTTACTCTGTTAAAGCCTTTAGAAGCTCCAGCACCCATCATGGCTGTTGCTTTAGTGTTTGTAGTACTCAGAGGTATCCCAAATAAAGTTGCGGCAATCATACTGCCTGATGCTACAACCTCAGCTGCAAAGCCTTGATATTTTTCCAGCCGGACCATATCCATGCCCATTGTTTTTATAATACGATATCCACCAACAGAAGTTCCAACACCCATCAGCAGTGAGCATAATATCATAATCCAAATTGGAATATCAAAATTTCCAGACGCATTATTTGAATAAACTCCACCAATAACCAAAGCTAAATAAAGAACTCCCATAAACTTTTGGCCATCTTGCGCTCCATGGCTGAAAGCCATTAATGAGGCACTTAATATTTGGCCTCGTGAAAAAAACTTATTTGCTGAACGACGTTTTACATTTTTGAATAGGACCTCAATAGATTTAGTTGAAAAAAGGCCTAACCCGAAACCTACAACTGAAGAAATTACTAAACCTATTAGCACCTTTTTAAAAGAATCCCAATTAAATGCGTTAATACCATTAAGAGAAATCCCTGCCCCCATTAATCCCGCTATCAAAGCATGACTTTCACTGGTGGGAATTCCATACCGCCAGGCCGATACTGCCCAAATAATTATAGAAAGCTGAGCTGCTCCCAATGTCACAAGAGCATCCTTTCCTGTACCTATTGTAACAATGCTGGCAGTAGTAGTAGCTACAGCTGAACCCATAAGAAACACACCTAAAAGGTTAAAAACAGTCCCTAAAACAATTGCCGCCCTTGGATTGAGGACACGTGTGGATATCACAGTAGCAATGGCATTTGGAGCATCTGTCCAACCATTCACAAATATTGAACAACAAACGAGAATAACAACAGTAACAAGTATTACATACATAAGTCATTTTCCTTCCTTAAATCAAATAACCAACATTGTTAATTCTAGCATAAAATAATTTACTAGCCAACTATGATGCAGCGTCGCATGCAATATGTCCGGGGAACTGGTTCACATCGTCAACTAGCTGAATTTGTCTATCATTTGCAACAGTACCGCATACTCCTTTCCCCAAGGCAATACAGGTACATGCAGGCTTCCCCTGAAAAGGTCCCAGAACAAGCTCACCACCTTTATATATATAAAATCCTGCCCAATTAATACGGGGAAGTAATAAGTATAATAAAGCAGAGGCATTGGAAAGACCTGCAAGCCAATCAGGTTCCTCACTTAAAAATCCGGTAAGATAAGTGTTTAATTGTCTGCAAAATGATTGTTTATTATGATAATCTTTCTTTTCAATTGCTAGCATGCTTTTTCCCCTTTCATTTTTTAGTATGAGTTATATGTCATTAGCCTTACCATTTCTGACATTCAAAGAAACATTACGTGATTTTTCATCTACAACATATAGTTTTACACTCCTGAGTTTATTTTGAGATTTAAACCCTATACTTATGTATATAATTTATGTATATAATTTTATTGATGCTATGTCAAGTATATCAAGGGTGCATTTAATTTATCTTAAGAAAATATTGGCAAGGAGCATTAGTGAAGGTGCTGTAGCTAGGCAGGGGAAACTCTTCTCTCAAGTAACAGGTATTCCTTTTTGACTCACTTTGACAAAGCAAAAACAAAGTAATATAATAACTTGAAATATATTTTTTATAATAAAAAAAAGGGTTTACAAAAGTTATGTCGAATAAGTAAATATTAATTATTTTATTGTATTGGGGATGTAGACTTATATGCAAAGACTAAATTGGATTGAATTAGTATTTGGTGTTGTTCCGGAAAGCCTTATATTTATTTTTGGAATTTACATATTTTCCAATACATTGATATGCAAAAAGAGACTCTTTCTTTCTGCATTAATTATAAGTATTAGTACATACATAATAAAGCTGTTACCCATACAATTTGGTGTACATATGCTTATCTTAATTATGGCATTAGTAGGAGTATCCTCCTTTATAAATCATGTTGAAATTATAAAAGCAGTTACCTCAGCTTTGTTGTTAATTATTATCCGCTTGATAACAGAATGGATTAGCCTATTGATAATGAGAGAGTTATTAAATATATCAATTGATGTTTTCTTGGATAATCCACTAATAAAAGTTTTATATGTATATCCATCAACTTTTATGTTCTTTTTAGTAGTTTTTATAGTATATATTTTTAAAAAAAAGAATTGTAAGGAAAGGGTCATTTAGTATGTATGTATTGGAAAATTTTTCTAATGTTTTGGCTTCTAAAATAGCTCTATACCTTAATCTTGACAAGGAACGTGAAGAAGTCCTTGCATATGGTGCTTTTGGTTTTATCCATACTTTATGGTCAACTTTACTTTTAGTTATGTTTGGAGTTCTATTTCAATCATTACCAATAATATTAATTATTGCATTTACAGTAGCTGCATTAAGGAAATTTTCCGGAGGAGCTCATGCTGCATCCCCTAACCGTTGTGCAGCTATTTCAGTTCTTGTATTTGGGACTTTGTCTCTAATAATAAAGTATGCTGCCATATATGCCAATATTTTATCTGTTATCCTATATCAGACAGCATCATTTGTTTTTACATATGTTATTTTATATAAATACTGCCCAGTAGATACTCCCAACAAGCCCGTAAAAAAACAGGAGTTACGGCAAAAACTCCGTAAAGCATCTTTCATTTCTGTTTTTTGCTATTTTTGTATAACAGTATTTCTGTGGGCAGGTTTCCTTAAAACAAATGCCAGCTTTATGCGGGCAAGTATAATTTCTATATGTACAGGCATGCTCTGGCAGTCTATTACATTAACTCATGTGGGACATTTTATTATAGAAAAGCTTGATACTATCCTACAAAATATCAATTTTATGAAAGGAGGTAGAAAGAAATGAAGAAAAAGGTTCTCATGACAGTGTTTGCTATAGGTGCAGCATTATTAACATTCCTTGCATCTGCTTCTGCAGCTTCAGCATGCTGGTTTTTTATGTACCAACCTCAGGAACCAAAGAGCCTACGTAAAGAATAATCCTGAGTTACCTCATCATCAAGGAAAGAATGTTTTGAAAAATCAGTACATATTTAGTCAATCTACTGATTTTGGTGCAGGCTTGCACCTGACAGAAATAAGAAAGGTTGCATACAGCCTTTCTTATTTCCCTATTTTATATGATTTTAAATAATTACTATTGTAGGTGATTTATAAATGTTTGATATTGATAATGACAGACAAAAAAAACTTTATGAAATAATAGCAATAATGAAATTGTTTTCATTGTTAGTATCAGGGATGCTTGTTTTCAGCAAATATCTCATTTTTAGCAATGCTGCCGATGCATATGCAGTTTTTACAAGTTTTTCCGCAATTACACTATTTACTTTACTGTGCTTTTTTATATATGAAATCTGGGTGTTTTCCAACAAAAGGAAAGGCCGTTCTTTCAGCCTATTAAATATACTTGAAGTGTCTATTTTTGTTGCTATATTTTCTACACTTGTAATTCTCTCTGAATCCACTGATACACATGCCAAGCTGCTTTTTCTTTTCGTTATAATTACATCAAGTATTGAATTTGGCATACGTTTTGGTACTATTATAGCTTCAATATCCTCTGCAATAATTTTAATGCTTGACTTAATATACATACCATATTCTGTAATTAATATAACTTTTCAAAATGATCTTACTCTTGTGGGGGTTTTTATACTAACAGCCTGGCTGTTAGGGTATTATGAGAAAATTGAAAGAGAACATCGTGAAAAAATGACATATATGGCAATAATAGACGGCCTTACCGATATCTATAATCATAGGTTTTTCCAGGAATCATTAAGGAACCATATAGCTAAAGCTCAGGCTATGGGATATTCTGTTTCACTGGCCTTGGTCGATATTGATTGCTTTAAATACTATAATGATCTATATGGGCATCAAGCAGGAGACAATATACTTAAGGAAATAGCCCTCATTTTGAAAAATAATGTAAGGCCATGTGATATTGTAGCCCGTTATGGTGGTGAGGAATTTGTCATAATTATGCCTGAAACTACAGAAACCCAGGCTCTTGAAATTGCCGAACACATTAGAACTATAGTTGATAAAACAGCTTTTGAAGGTGAGGAAAACCTGCCTAATGCTAACCTCACCATATCAGTAGGAGTTTCCTGTTATCCGGAAAAAGCCAAAAATTTGCAAGAGCTTATTAACAGTACTGATGATGCACTTTATAGGGCAAAATTCTTCAGTAAAAACAGGGTTGAACCATATCGCTCAGTACTTGAAGAACTAAAAAAAGATATTGATGACAAGCATTTTGACCTTGTTGCTTCTATAAAGACTCTAATCAGCGTAATAAATGCAAAAGATCGCTATACCTATGCACATACCGAAAGAGTAGTAATATTTTGTGAGCTGATTGCCCAGCAACTAAATCTATCTGCAGAGGATAGCAAAATATTGAAATACGGAGCATATATACATGATATAGGAAAGATCCATATCTCTGAAGATATTTTAAATAAAAAAATGCCATTAAATGATAATGAGTGGAAT
>DAOSDD010000234.1:0-6564 GCA_035362115.1 Clostridiales bacterium
AGGATGCTGTAGCTAGGCAGGGGAAACTCTTCTCTCAAGTAACAGGTATTCCTTTTATGCTGAAGAGTTCCCCGTATCTGAGTGAAGTAACAGCAAAATCAGTATTTGAGCTAAATAACTGCAACTATTAAATTATTATTTATCAAGTTATTTTGAGAGTTTGATTTTGCCCGTAGCTGAATTTAAAGGCTCTAAGCACTGTAACGACAGCCTCTGGTAAATATTCCTTTATATTTAGAAAATGCACTTCCTTTTGTTATGGCTGTTTAAAATATTTGTTAAATATGATAATATATTTAATACTACTATGCCAATTTGGAAAGCAATGTCATTAATCCAGCACTACAAATTTATATAAGGAGTTGATTTACATGGGTAAAATTGGTTTGCAACTGTATTCTATTAAAGAACTGACACAAAAAGATTTTTTAGGCACTCTACAACAGGTAGCAAGTATTGGTTACGATGGTGTAGAATTTGCCGGATTTTTTGATACCCCCGCCCCCCAATTAAGAAGCGTTCTTAATGCTTACGGCCTTAATGCACGTGGAAGTCATACAGGAATAAACCTTCTTGTGAAGGATCTTGAAGGAGTAATTGAATACAATTTAGAAATCGGCAATCCATATGTAATCTGTCCGGGGTTGTCTGAAGAAATGAGAAACAGTTCAGATGCCTGGAAAGAAACAGCAGAACTTTTTAATAATATTGGATCAAAATGCAAGAAAAATGGCATCCAATTCGGATACCATAATCACGCTATAGAATTTGAGAAATTTAATGGTGAATATGGATACGATATTCTTGCTGAAAATACAGATCCTAACCTTGTATGCCTTGAGATAGATACCTACTGGGTTGAATATGCAGGTCTGAAATCCATTGACTTTATGAAAAAATATTCTAACCGGCTTCCACTTCTTCATATAAAGGAATTGAAGAGTTTCAGTGAAAAGGAAAGTACCGAAATTGGTAAAGGTGTAATGAATTTTAAGGAAATAACAGATCTGGGTAAAAAATATGGTACAGAATGGTATATTGTAGAACAGGAGCATTTTGATATTCCTCAATTACAAAGCATTGAAGAAAGCTTGAAATACTTAAGAGGTATAATATAAATATAACATAGTGCATTTAAAATTTTTGAAGAAATATATTCCAGAAGCTATCATTACAGTACTTAGAACTTTCACTAATGCTTCTTCTAATAATTGTTTCAAAAATAAAATATGCACTCATCTAACATAGAACAGAAAATAAGACTTTAATTAAAAAATCTCATTAAACGTGCTGAAGTTTAATGAGATTTTTTACACTTTTCATTTATTTTCCATCAATAATAATTTCTCTTTTGCACATTTTAATAATGACTTGTTTTTTAACTGTAAACCTAATATTATAATAATTGAGGAGTGTTCTGTATGATATACTGGCATATTCATTATTTTAAAATTGATTCAAAACTGATGCACGGGCATTTGCACCGTATTGCCGGTTATACTGAATATGTAATTGGAACAGAAAAATTTCATTTTCACTTTTACTCGGGTGTATCAACATATACTGACCATACACATTATTACTCAGGAATTACAGGCTTGCCTGTAAAAACAGAAAATGGGCATTATCACAAAATTCAAGGATTGTTGGAATCAAATGGCTTTCATGAACACAAATTTAGTGGTAATACTTACGAGGAATTAACATACACCCATGGAAAAGAAACAAGGGAAGCTTTTGGATTAAGGTAAGGGGACACATATATCTAAGTTGGAGGTTGGAGGCTGGAGGTTGGTTGTAATTTATAATAATTAATAAAAAAACGGAAACCACTTCCCACCTCCCACCTCCCACTTTTATACTGAGGAATGCCTCCTGCCATTAAACTTAAGCCTGATAAGTCATTCCGGTTTCCAAAGCTTTTATTTCTTCTGGTATTAAATAATGTTTTCTCTCAGGAAGTATATGCTTTAACGCCTGTACAAAATTTTCCTTGGAAACAATTCTGGTTCTCTCTATTAATCTTCCTAAAAGAATAATATTTGCATAAGTCAGGTTCCCCATCTCTGATGCAAGCATTGTAGCCGGTATCTCATGTATTTCAACATCTGTTCTTGAAGCTTTTTTGTTTACCAGTGAACTGTCAATAATAATTAATCCACCAGGTATTACTGCCTTTTCAAATTTTTCCAATGACGGGCTATTCATAACTATTAATGTTGTTGCACTATTCAATATTGGTGAACCAACAGCTTCCTCAGAAATAATTACATTGCAGTTGGCAGTGCCTCCACGCATTTCAGGTCCGTAAGAAGGCAGCCATGAAACATTTTTATTTTCAAGCATACCTGCATAAGCTAATATTCTTCCAGCAGATAATATACCCTGTCCTCCAAAACCAGCTATAATGATTTCCTGATGTTCTGACATCCTTACACCTCCAAATCTTTCCCTTTAAAATTTCCCAGGGGATATACAGGTACCATGTTGTCCTTTATCCATGATAATGCCTTGACCGGATTCATTCCCCAGTTTGTAGGACAAGATGACAGGACCTCAACTAAAGAAAACCCCTTATTGGACATTTGTACCTGAAATGCTTTTTTTATGGCTTTTTTAGCATTCATAATATTTTTAATATCATGAGTTGAAACTCTCTCTATATATACTGCACCTTCAAGTGTAGATAACAATTCACAAACCTTTATGGGAAATCCGTGTAATTCAGGTTTACGGCCATATGGTGTAGTGGTTGTAATCTGATTGATTAACGTTGTTGGGGCCATCTGACCTGATGTCATACCATAAATGGCATTATTTATAAATATTGTTGTGATTTTTTCTCCTCTTGCAGCAGCATGAATTATTTCTGCTGTACCTATAGCTGCCAGATCACCGTCACCCTGGTAAGTAAAAACCACATTTTCCGGATTTACTCTTTTTATACCTGTAGCAACGGCAGGAGCTCTTCCATGTGCAGCCTGAGCCATATCACAATTAAAATAATCATAGTTATTGTAGCTGCATCCTACAGATGCGACTCCAACAGTTTTCCCTTCAATACCTAATTCATCGATTACTTCCGCAACCAGCCTGTGAATTATTCCATGAGTACATCCGGGACAGTAATGCATTTGTATATCTTTTAATGCATGCGGCCGTTCAAAAACAGTCTTCATTTTAAGCTCCATTCCTGCTATATGCGAAATGAATTAACCCTTGCAGGAACAAAACTTTTTTGTGAAAAAGTTTTTATGGGCTAAACTCATTTTGTCGCACGTGCAATTTATTTTTGTTGTAGTCCTGTGCAAAAACATGCACAGGTGCATTAGTTTTTCAAAAATTTATCAATTTCTTTCGAACTAATTCCCCTAAGCTAATATTTCTTTAATTTTGTTTAAAATCTCCTGCTGAGTTGGAATCATTCCACCCGTTCTTCCGTGGAAATACACTTTATTCCTGCCGTTAACAGCAAGTTTAACATCCTCAATCATTTGCCCTGCATTAAGTTCTACACTTAAAAAAGCTTTGGGAACCTGTGCATATTTCTCAAATGCTTCATCAGGGAATGGCCAGAGGGTGATAGGTCGTATTAAACCTACTTTAATCCCTTCTTTTTGAGCCATTTTTATAACATTCTTAACTATCCTGGCAACTGTACCAAAAGCAGTAACTATAATGTCAGCATTGTCACAGTTATAAACCTCAACTCTGCTTTCCTTTTCAGCAATAATTTCATACTTGTTTTGAAGCTTTTGGTTGTGTTTCTCAAGGACTTCAGGATTTATATAAATAGATGTTACAGTATTATGCTCTCTCTCCATTGCTGTCCCTGTAACAGCCCAGGTTTTATCTGAGCGAATAATGTTCTCTTTTTCCTTAAACTCGACAGTTTCCATCATTTGCCCAAGAATTCCATCACCCATGATCATTGTCATTATTCTATATCTGTCTGAAATATTAAAAGCTTCAACTGTTAGTTCATACAATTCCTGTATACTTGATGGTGCCAGTACTACCATTTTATAATCTCCATGTCCGCCGCCTTTGACAGCCTGAAAATAGTCACACTGAGCCGGAAGAATTCCACCCAAACCTGGCCCGCATCTAACGATGTTTACTATAACAGCAGGAAGTTCAGCACCTGCTATATAGGATATACCTTCCTGTTTAAGGCTAATCCCTGGACTTGATGATGATGTCATGACTCTGGCACCTGCAGCTGCAGCGCCATATACCATATTAATTGCCGCCACTTCACTTTCGGCCTGTAAAAATGTACCATTAACTTCAGGCATTCTTTTGGCCATATAATGAGCGATCTCAGTCTGAGGTGTTATAGGATAACCGAAATAGAATCTGCATCCTGCTCTCAATGCAGCTTCAGCTATTACCTCATTTCCTTTCATTAAAAGCTTTTCTCCCATTAATTAAGTCCCCCTTATTTTTCTACCACTATTACACAGTCCGGACAGATAGTTGCACAAAAAGCACAGCCGATGCACTTATCCATATCATTAACTCCGGCAGGGTGAAACCCTTTCATATTGAGTACATCTTCCTTTATAACAACAATCCCCTTAGGGCAAACTGTTGTACACAGCTTACATCCCTTGCAACGCTCTACATCAAAAATAACTCTAGCCATAACAACCTCACTTGTACCTTAATATTATTTTTGTACATTCTGTAATTCTTTTTTAACATTATAAAACTCTTTTTGTTTTTTTTCAAGTTCCCATCAATCCCAAGGAAGCTTTATCATTTTCTCAATATAAAACAATTCCCCATCTACATATTCCTCAGCTTCTTTAAGGATATTGTAAAGCCCGCTTGTAAATGCAACTTTTACACCCATCTCATTTGCTATTTCATTTACTACCCTGTTCCCTTCCATTATATCATTCAGGTTGGTCTTGCCAAGCATATTGGTATTGTTCACCAGATGAGTTATCTTAAGGCCCGAACTTTCTTCTATGCTGCAAATCATTTCTCTTATTTTTTCTATAGTATTGGTCATAGGTCTTCTTATATTAACGACGAAAAAATGTGCATAGTCACATTGTATAATTTCTTCTTTATACCTGGAAATAACTTTTGCTCCGAGGTCATCACCACCAACATCAAAAACCGCTGTGTAAGCCTTATTTTCAAATAACATATTTACCTCGGGAGGTATGGCAGGTACATCAACATTAGTATTGGCAAATACGGGAGCTATGACATATACACCCTTATCTTCAAGGTATTTTTTAGCATCCATTGTACGAAAATACGGATTAACTATATCAAAATCTACTATTGCAGTTTTTTCAACAATTCCCGCTAATTTCAAGGCAAAATTAACTGAAATTTCAGTTTTACCACTGCCAAAATTTCCAGTAAATATATTTATCCTCTTATAATACATTAAAAATACTCCTTCTTTTATTTTATTAATTTTATAATAAAGTAACTCAATATTTATATAAAGTGTTATTAGTATCTGAATTTAATTTCTACATTTAATTATCTTTTATAATACCGTTATGTTTTCATTATATCTTTAATTACCTCACCTGCAATTATCAAACCTGCTACGGAAGGCACAAAGGAAATGCTTGCCGGTACAAGTTTAAGTTCAGAATAGTTTGTTTGCTGTGCTGCCCTAACTGGTGGTTCAGTAGAATATACTACTTTTAGATTTACTATGCCCCTTTTCCTGAGTTCCTTCCTAATAACCCTGGCAAGAGGGCATGTATTTGTATCATATATATCAGCTACATTAAATTTTGTAGGGTCCAGCTTATTTCCCGCCCCCATGCTGCTTATAATAGGAATTCCATTTTTTTTAGCTGCAAGTATAAGTTCTATTTTACTTGAAACCGTATCAATAGCATCTACAATATAATCATAATCATTCGTTATTAATTCCTGTGTTGTGTTTTCACAAAAAAACTTTTCATATATTGTAACTTCGGTCCCAGGGTTTATATCCAGAATCCTTTCTTTCATAACCTGAACTTTGGGTCTGCCTACAGTTTTTATATTGGAATGTATCTGTCTGTTAATATTGGTTATATCAATACATTCACTATCTATCAGAATTAAAGACCCGATACCTGCCCTGGCAAGACCTTCAACTACGAAAGATCCTACACCGCCAATTCCAAAAACGGCAACCTTTGATTTTCTAAGCTTATTGAGGTTTTCTTTTCCAATAAGCATTTCTGTCCTTGAAAACATATCCATAGTTTTAATACCACCTTAAGCACGAGGATTCTTCCAACAACCCAACTTTAATTTCATAAAAATATTATTCAGGGGTACATATAATTTATTTGAAGAAATTATTGGTAAGAGTCATAAGTAAAGGCTCTAAGTAGCGTAACGACAGCCCCTGGTAAATATTTCTTCAAATTCAGTAAATGCACTCATTATTCAGTAAATTGTTGATTTAAGTTAAATAATACTATAAACTATCCTATTTAACAATATTTTATAGAAATTTAGCATATTGACTTAAAATCTCCTGAATTCTGCACACAAAAAATGGAAAAACGCCTTTGCAAAGCACTAATAATA
>DAOSDD010000235.1:0-6561 GCA_035362115.1 Clostridiales bacterium
ATTTGTAATTACAAATGAACCAGTTGTTAAAGCTGAGGGGTTGGCATTCCAGTTTTGGTCACCATGGGGCCCCTTTAATGCATAATCTAATCCCACAAAATCATTTTCATGTTCAGGTCCTACATATTGATTCCCTGCTGCAACAAACGCACCAATCATATTTTTGCTGCCTTTAGCTAACAAATCAGCTAGGTTTGCAGTAAACATTTCTTCATCTATTAACTTTTCGTTATATAGCTTGTTAGCAAATTGAAGCATTTCTTTATATTTAGGGTCAGCAGGATAAAATCTTACTTTTTTTAAGTTTTCATCAAAATCAATATATCCAACTCTTGTTCCTCTGTTTTGTAATCCCCATGCTCCATTAAGAGGATCTAATCCCGATACACCAGTAACATACCATGGTATTTCATCTGCTTGACCATTACCATTAGGATCTCCTGTTTTAAATGCTTTTAACACATCATAAAATTCATCAGTTGTAGTAGGCATACCTTTTCCAACTGCATCCATCCATTTCTTATTTATATACATATTAGGTCCTACTTTTACAGCAACAGAATCATTATGTATTAAATAAATAAATGAATATATGTTACTATCTAATCTAGTTACTGCTCTTTTAGCGTCTGGAAAATTAACTTCATCATTTATAGCCTTCTGGTAGTTTGGCGCATATTTATCAATTAAATCATTTAAAGGTATAAATGTCCCTTCAGCTCCATACTTTATTAAATCACTGTTACTAAAGTTGCATTTCAAAAAGGCATCAGGTAAATCTCCGGTTGCAAGGGCAAGATTTCTTTTTTCACCAGCACTTGCACGTTCTATCATGATCCAATCAATTTTTATGTTTGTAAGTTTTTCATACTCTTGCCAAGTAATCATGTCTTTGAAATCAGCCATTCCTGTTCTGTATCTAGCCATGATCTTTAATGTGATAGGAGTTTCAACTATTGGAAACCCCGTGGTCGGCAGATCTTCCGAAGTTGATTTGTTGTCTGATTCATTAGATTTAGATGAAGTTTTGCCTACATCGTTATTATCTTTTTTTCCCGTTCCTGTAGTACAGCCAACAAAGAGACCAACTACAATTAGTACTGAGATAATGATACAAATAATTCTTTTTGCTTTAATCATAATAGTACCTCCAATTCATTTTTTATATATTGCTATAAGGAATGTTTGTTCCTCTAGTAGCCAAACATAATTTAAAGAGATATTTGGTTAATATTAATCTAGAATTCTGCTCAACCCTTAATAGCACCTATCATAACACCTTTTACAAAATACTTCTGAAGAAAAGGGTAAAGCATTAATACCGGTACGCTTGCTACAATTACAACTGCATATTTAATTACTTCTGCCATCATCATTTGCTGGGCGAGATTTTCAATATCGGAATTCATCATTTCATCCATTTGATTTTGGATAAGTATCTCCCTTAATATCAACTGTAACGGAAACTTTTTACGATCTGTTATGTATATTAGTGCGTCAAAAAAAGCATTCCAATGAGCTACTCCATAAAATATAGTCATAACAGCGATTATAGGTATTGAAAGAGGGAGTACGATTTTTAACAAAATCTTAATATTGGAGCAGCCATCGATTACTGCTGCTTCTTGTAATTCTAAAGGTATGGTACTTTGAAAAAATGTTTTAGTAATTATTAAATTATACATGGATACTGCCCCAGGTAACACCAACACCCAAATCTTATTGACCATATTGAGTTTTCGTATTATAAGATAAGTTGGAATGAGACCTCCGCTAAAGAACATAGTAAATGTAAATAAGAGCATAATTATATTTCTACCATAAAAATCTTTCCGTGACAGTGGATATGCCCCGGCTATTGTCATAACCAAATTAACAAAAGTTCCTAAGAGAGTATAGATTATGGTGTTTTTGTATCCAGTCATAATGTCATTATTTGAGAACACTCTTTTATATCCTTCCAGAGTAAACCCTTTTGGAAGCAGCCATACTTTCCCATCAAGTATTTCCAAAGGATCACTAAATGATGCACTTACTACAAAAATTAAAGGATATAAAACAATTAATAATACAAGTATAAGTAATGTAGTATTAACTATATCAAATATATAATCGCCTTTAGTATGATTGCTGTATGTTCTTCCCATGTCAAAGTCCCCTCCTCTAGTTACCATAAGCTTGTTTCTGTTAACTTTTTAGATGTTTTGTTTACAGATATCAGTAGTATAAAATTAATAATTGAATTAAATAATCCTACTGCTGCAGAAAAACTATATTCTGCGCTTATCATACCACTTCTGTATACAAAAGTGGATATTACATCAGATGACTCAAGATTACGTTCATTCTGCATTAAAAATACTTTTTCAAAACCTACATTCATAAGACTCCCTGCGTTTAGTATAAGCAATGTGACTGCAGTAGGCATAAGAAAAGGTAATGTAATATATATTAAACGTTTAAATTTACTTGCTCCATCTACCATTGCAGCTTCATATATCTCAGTATCAATCCCTGCTAATGCAGCCATATATATAATAGATCCCCATCCGGCATTCTGCCATATGCCCGAAAGCGCATAAAGAGTCTTAAACCATTTAGGTTCAGCCATAAAGTAAATAGGATCTCTTCCAAGTAATTTAATTATTTGGTTTATTAATCCGCTTCTAGGAGATAAAAATGCAACCAATACACTAACTATTACAACAGTAGATAGAAAATGGGGAGCATATGTTACTGTTTGTACTATTTTCTTAAGTGATTTACTTCTCGATTCATTCATCATAAGTGCCAGCAATATAGGTGCCGGGAAGCCCAAAGCAAGTGAATAAAGACTTATTCCCAGAGTATTAAATATAAGGTCCCAGAAATAATATGAGTTGTAAAATCTGCTAAAATGCTTTATTCCAACCCATGGACTACCCCAAATACCTCTTGTAGCAATAAAATCTTTAAACGCTATTTGCACTCCATACATTGGCCAATATTTAAATATTGCGAAATATAAAATCACTGGTAATATTAACAGGTATAAATCGTAGTTACGAGAAAATGCCTTTAATGCTTTGTTTTTTTTTCTATTTAGCCGCACTGAAGCAGTATTATTTGAAATTAATGTTCGCAAAGGAATCCCCCTTAAAATGTATTCTCAATAAACTATAACAATAAACAGTAAGCTTTACTAAAATTATTTGTAAGAATAA
This sequence comes from Clostridiales bacterium, assembly GCA_035362115.1. Classification (GTDB taxonomy): domain Bacteria; phylum Bacillota; class Clostridia; order Acetivibrionales; family DUMC01; genus DUMC01. Next base: position 3,204 of record DAOSDD010000235.1, read on the forward strand.
AGCTACATACTCTAAATAACAATTAATTTGATAATTGTCAATTACACACAATAAAATTTTCATCAATTGCATTAACTGAATTATACTTTCACTTCCTATTTCAGTCCATATGCATTTCACATTTTCACATGCAATAATTTTTCGTTATGCTAATTTTCATTTTTTCAAGGATTTCTTTTTAGAATTTCTTGTATTATTTAATGAAATATTTAAGTTTCATCATTTTGTATGTTTTCATGAATACTCAGCCTGTACATATTCCTAAATTGTATAGGGGTTACTCCTTCTTTTTTTCTGAATTTTCTTATAAAATTAACTTTATCTACATATCCTGTATTATCTATAATGTATTGTAAATTATAATTTGTGTCTTTTAACAGTTCCTTTGCTTTCTCAAAACGCAAATCATCTACATATTTCATGATTGTCATTCCTGTAAAAGTCTTAAAATTTTTCCCGCAGAAAGATGGTGATATACCAAAAGTATCAGAAATTTCTTCAAGAGAAAGAGAGCTATTACTATAATTTGCTTTTATATAGTTAACTATTGCTTTTACAGTTATTTCATCTTTTTCATTCCATTTTTTCTGAATAATACTGCATATGTTTGCACATAAATCCTCTAACGCATCCTTAAGATCATCTATAGTCTCAAAGCTCTCAATAGACATATAATCATCAAAACCATACTCACTACTATCTATCATATCAACTCCCATTTCATCAATTATTTTTATTAAGCTGCTAATTACTCCATAGTATATACATGCTACTAATTCCGGGATCATATCACAATTTTTAATGCTGCTGATAATCTGATCTATAACTGAAAATGTATCCTCTAATTTTGCTTGTTTAATTGCTGATCTAAGTCTCTCCTCATGAATAGTAGTATATTTAAACAAATTATTAGATTCAGCCTTCAACTCACTAAAATATATCAAATTTCCTCTACCATAGATAAGTCTGTAAGCAGAAGCTCTTAGAGCTTCCATAAATGAATTCTTAATCATATTTACATTATTGTATACATTACCTACACCAATAGTAAAACTTATATCATAATGAGTTTCAAAAATACTTTTAGTTTCCTTTATTATTCCATCTATTATATCCTCACAACTTAAATCTGTCTTTATGCAAAGGATTAATGCAATTTTACCGTTTTCTATTAAATCTACGCCATAACCTTGTCCCACTCTGCCTGAAAGTTCTTCCAAAACATTAATTATGCTGAATTTCAGTAATTTTTCATCTAAGCAATCATTCCGGTTTCTATAGTCTTTATAATTATCAATCAAAAAAACTATAGAAATAACGTAACTTCCTTCATCAAGTTTTATGCCAAGCATATCAAGTATTTCATTTTCAACAATTTTATCTTTATTCTCACCTTTTAACAAAGATAATATTATTTCATTTCTTACTTTTTTAATATTACCTTTAAGCTGCATACTTAACTTGTTATTCTCGTCACTCATGTATTCTATGCATTGTGAAATAATTTTGACCTCATCTTTGTATGTAATTTCGGGCGTGTTAAATTGATGTGTTTTTCCTTTAACCAGGTTTGCTAATAATCTTAATAATTTATATTGCTTGGACGCAAAAACAAATGCTATTATTATTCCTAAAAGAAAAACTATAATAACAGTCATAGTGAATATTTCTTTAACAACACTTACTTTGTAAAACAATTGACTAGAATTCATTACAGCAATATATGACCACCTATTGTAATCAGAAATCGCTTTTGATATAGAAAATTGTTTCCCATGGATATTTATTCTTTCTGTGCTAGAACTAAATGCACTATTTATATTGTTTAGAATCTCTAGTGGCTGTCCTTCAGCATTTCCACAGGTTAAATGATAAATAGGCTCACTTTTTTCATTTAATATATATATATATCCGTCATAGTTTTTCAGGACATCACTTAAAATATTATTTAAAGCAGAAGCTTTTATTAGAAAGATTGCTGCACTTTGAGGACTATTACTGCCAATTGGCAAAGGAAATATATATGTAAATAGAAGTTCTTCTTCACCCCTGTTTACTAATACTTTTTTAACAGGCATCATGTATGGAATAGCTTTTTTATTAAATATTTCATAAAAGTCTTCTTTACCCCACTCCTTGTATTGGTAAATATAGTTGAACATATCATCTGGTGAGAAAGCACCCCAGGTTGTCAAGACCTTATTGCTAATATTAACATTCTTATCCTTATAATATAGTAACATATCATATATAAACATGTTACTTGCTATATGTTTTGCCATTTCTTTTACACATTCACCTTGACTAAACCCATCTCCAATTTGTAAATTATCATGAATAACACTACTTTTCGATACCATTAAAGCAAGGTTATTAATTTCTTTAATACGCATATCCATCGTCTCGGCAGCTTTGTTTAAGGCTGAAAGATTGGATGTTTCTACTTCTCTTTGCAAAGCCGATACAAAATACTTATATACAACACTGCTTATTATTAGTATTATGATCACAAGCAGGATAATATAATAAATTAAATATTGATAAAACCTCTTTGAAGGTTTCTCTATATTTGCAAAAACAGGTTTTAACAAAGCTATTTCTCCTTTTTATTTATCATATGCTGCCTAATAAAGCTGTTCCATTTTGAAACTTCTATTCTATCATGCTTTATAATTTTTAGTATTTTTTATTAATTTATTTTACTATAGATTTATGGCAATAACTACATACAAAATATATTTTTAGTACATTTTTTAACTTATACATTATTTATCTTACTCTACAATTCCTGTTCTTTCAATTCCTTGCATAAATTGTTTTTGTAAGAATGCAAAAGAAGTTAAAACCGGCAATGTAACTAGAAATGTTCCTGCCATTAAAACAGCATTGTTTATTGCACTTTCTACTTCTGCATGACCTACTTCAGCCAGAATCTCCTCAGGTGGTGTATTAACCATAGCTATTATTGCATTGAGCCTGCTAGGAAGCATAGTTAACTTTGGCAAATTAATGTAAATTGAGGGTTCATAGAAATCATTCCAGTGCCATACTATGGAAAGAACTACAGTAACCATAAAAGCAGATTTTGCTATTGGCAAAACAATATTCCAATAAGTTCTGAGAAAGCCGCAGCCATCAATTTTTGCAGCATCTTCCAGTGCCGTAGGTAGTCCTAGATAAAATTGTCTAAATATAAATATAAACAATCCACCTTTTAATCCATAGCCAAAAAATGTTGGTACTATCATAGGTAAGTAAGTATTAAGCCATTTCAAATTTGAAAATATTATATATTGAGGAACGATTATTGTCTGTACAGGAATAATAAGGCTGAGAATAACCAGTGAAAAGAGAATCT
>DAOSDD010000236.1:0-6533 GCA_035362115.1 Clostridiales bacterium
TTTTTATATACGATTATACAAAATAAAAATTTTGTATAATCGGGTGTAGGTAAATAAGCAAAAATGAACCCTTAACATTTAATCAATACTGCCAATAAAACTTTCCATAATTCTTATAATGTACTATAATATAATCATTAGTATAAACATACATAAGCATATTTAAGCACATTTAGGTATATTTATTTATAATTTGCTATGTTGTTCTTATTACTTTTGTAAATTGTTTTTATTATTTTTGTAAAGGGAGAATTTTTAATGAATGATGCATCACCTGTTATTCGTGACTTTTTAAATTATATGGGTACGATTAAAGGTAAATCAAAAAATACAATTAAAGAATATTACTATGATCTTCGAACCTTTTTCCGGTTTATGAAGCAATACAAGAATATCGTCAACCCCAATACTGAGTTTGATAGTATTAATATTGATGACATTGATATAGATTTTATAAAAACGATTACTCTCAGTGATTTATATGAGTTTATGTCTTTCCTGAGTCGTGAACGTGATAATGCTTCTAATTCTCGTGCTCGAAAGGTAGCCAGTATTAAATCTTTTTTCAATTACTTAGCTAACAAAGCAAAGCTGTTAGAGTATAATCCTGCATCCGAACTGGAATCTCCTAAAGTTATGAAGCGTTTACCGAAATACCTGAACGTTGATGAAAGTAAAAAACTTCTTGAGGTTATTGATGGAAAGCATCGCGAAAGAGATTATGCTATAATTACCCTGTTTTTAAATTGTGGCCTTCGACTATCAGAATTAGTGAATATAAACATAAATAATATTAAAGAAGATACCCTTACTGTTATAGGTAAAGGCAATAAAGAACGAACTATTTACTTAAATAATGCCTGCATAAGCGCTATAAATTCATATATGCAAGTAAGACCTGTTGATAGCGTAAAAGATAAAAACGCACTGTTTCTAAGTGAAAGAAAACAGCGTATAAGTAACAAAACAGTACAGCACATTGTAAAAAAATATATTTTAATGTCCGGACTTGACCCTGAAAGGTATTCAGCTCACAAGTTAAGACATACTGCAGCAACGCTGATGTATAAATACGGCAAAGTGGATATTCGCGCCCTGCAGCAGATACTGGGTCACGAAAGTGTTGCAACAACGGAAATTTATACCCATGTAGATAATACTCAACTGAGAAACGCTGTAGATAGCAATCCTTTAGCAGAAATTAAAATGGATGAAAAATTAGATATTAGTACGGACGAGTAGGAGCGCAGGAATGCATACTTGACTAAATTGAGTATCCCTTCCCCCTTCCCTACCTGCTTTGTAATATAAAAACAACAAAATAATAAAGAAAACTTTACTATGAAAACTTTACTATACAAGGGATTTCATTTATAATATTAAGGATTGGTATAATATTTTGGTATAATATTGTACAATGTTAAGGTTTAATAATATAGATTTTAAGGAGTCTGTTTTTTATGAGTTTGAGAAAGTTTTATTTTGCTTTTACATCAATATTGCTTATATTCTTGTTTTCTACAGGTATAGTAATACTTAATTATTTGAAAGCATATTCTGCAAAGGAAGCATTATCGCCTGATGGGAATGTAACAGATAATTTATTAAAACCTTTTTTTATTGATAAAGATCCATTTAATGCTTTAATTCTCGTAGGAGATAAATCGGAAGCTAATACTGATACTATGATGGTAGTAAATTACAACCCTTCTACAAGTGAAATGAATATTATGTCCATTCCACGTGATACAAAAGTTACACTTGATAATGGCAAGAATGTAAAAATCAACTCTTTGTATGTAAACAGGGGCGGAAGCACTTTGCTTATGAAGCATTTAAGCAATATGCTTGGAATTGACATTAAATATTATGTATATTTAAATCTTGAAACCTTCAGAAAAGTAATTGATTTACTGGGAGGTGTATGGATAGATGTACCTATTGATCTGGATTATGTTGATCCTGTTCAGAATCTCCATATTCATGTTAAAGCCGGAAAGCAGCTAATGGGTGGTAATAAGGCTGAAGAGTACCTGCGATTCAGGCATCCTAATGGCGGGTATTCAAAAGAAATGCTCCAGTACTATGATGGCTCTGATTTGAAGAGAATTGAAGCTCAGCAAAAATTTATAAAGGAATTGGTAAAGCAAAAAGCAAATATATTATATATACACAAGCTTAATAGCATTATTGATACTGTATTCGAAAATTTGGATACCAATATATCTTTAAGTGAAGTCTTAAAAATGGTTAAAACTGTTAAAGACTTTGGTCCTGATAAGGTTGCTCTTCATACTCTTCCAGGTTATTCTATGGACGCTTCCCCATGGTATTACTTGTATGATAAAGATCAAACAAAAGAATTGGTAAAAGAGAACTTTTATATTAAATGACGTATGACGTATATTGATGTATATTAGTTCAGTTTAGAATTATATAAGAAGTATAGAGTTATATAAAATGAAGTAAATATATTTTCTAATGCATTTTTAGATACCTGTCTGAATAATAATTATTAATCCAGTAATTAATTTAAGCGGAGATAAAATAATTAATTATATGACAGGTGTTTTTTATTTTGCAGAAAAATTTATAGATTATATTATTAAGGTTGTTAATTCTACAGGTTATCCAGGGGTATTTATTGGAATGATGCTTGAAAATGCATGTTTCCCATTACCAAGCGAAATAATTTTACCTCTTGCCGGTAATATGGCAGCCATTGGAATAGTTGATTTTTTTTGGGTAAGTCTGGTAGCAAATGCAGGAGCTCTAATTGGCTCGTTAATTGCCTACTCTATAGGATATTATGGTGGAAGACCATTTATATTGAAATATGGAAAATATGTTTTAATATCTGAATCTAAATTATTTCGGGCAGAAAAATCATTCAACAATATTGGTATATCCGCTATATTTATAGGCAGATTGTTCCCCTTATTAAGAACCTTTATATCCATCCCTGCAGGTTTGGCAAAAATGGATATAAAGAAGTTTGTTATATTCTCACTTATAGGAATTATTCCATGGAACTTGAGTTTAATATTTCTAGGTTATAAATTTGGTAAAAATTATGCCACTAAATTACAGCCAATATTTAATAAGTTAAAGATACCTGCAATAATAACTACTGTACTTTTCATTTTTGTCTATATATTGTATAAACAAAAATCATCAAGACAAAAACTTATATAGAACAGTTTTAAAACATTTAAAACCTGCTTCCTACAACCTGTAGCCATCTACCATCCACTATCTACCATCTACTATCCCTCAATTCTTACTTACCACTTTTACCTATAATCTATCACTTTTACTTATAATTCCCCCTCCTACTACTGTCTCCCCCTGATAAAATACTATAGATTGACCCGGTGTAACAGCCCGCTGTGGAGAATCAAAAACCACCTTTACTTTTCCTTCCTCTAATGGATATATTGTTGCGGGCGCTTCCTTTGCCGAGTACCTGATTTTTGCATCTACTTTCATTTCACTACTAAGATTGTCAATGGATATGAAGTTTAGGTCAACAGCTGTCAGGGATTTTGAAAACACCTCATCGGCAGTGCCTAACACGACTGTATTATTTTCTGCATCAATTTCTACTACAAACATAGGCTTGCCAAATGTTATTCCCAGACCTTTTCTCTGCCCTACAGTATAATGTACAATGCCCTTATGTTTACCTAAAATATTACCCTTTGTATCTGTAAAATACCCGGATTTTATATCCAATTGTGTGTTTCTGTTAATAAATGCACTATAATTATTATCTTCGATAAAACATATTTCTTGACTATCAGGTTTTGCAGCTACAGGTAGATCAAATTCCTTTGCAAGATTTCTAACCTGCTCTTTTACATATTCACCAATAGGTAATAGCACTCTTCCCAGCTTTCCCTGTGTAAGATTATATAACACGTAGGATTGATCTTTTTCTTTAGTTACAGCCTTTTTCAGAAGATACCTGCCATCATTGCTGTTATATTCAATCCTTGCATAATGACCTGTAGAAACATAGTCAACTCCCATAGACAATGCTTTATTCATTAAAGCGCCGAATTTAATATACTTATTACATGCTATACATGGGTTTGGAGTATAGCCCTTTAAATAATCATTTATAAAATAATCAATAACGTTTTCTTTAAATATATCCTTAAAATTCATAACATAGTGTGGTATGCCAAGTTTATTTGCAACCCTTATGGCATCATCAACGGCAGATAAGGAACAGCAGCCCTCATAATTTTCAGAGTATTTTTCACTTGTATCCTGCCAGATTTGCATAGTTACGCCTATTACATCGTAACCTTTTTCTAAAAGCAGGGCGGCTGCAACTGAACTGTCTACGCCGCCACTCATACCTACCATTACTTTTTTTCCCGCCATTATAATTTATTATACCTCTTTCTTAACTTATCTTGTTTGCTTAATACTACATTTGATTGTATTAATTTGATAAACTTGTCCGATTTCTTTTCATTACCCTTTACTCTTTATCGTCCAAATTAAAATCATGCAAATGTGCCTCAACATCATCACACCTTCTGCTGCAGGCCTGATTTATGTTTACATCCTCAATCAGGCCATTTTTTATTTTATAATCATCAATAGCCGCCTTAATAGCTTCTTCTGCCAGATTTGAACAGTGCATTTTTTGTGGCGGAAGTCCGTCAAGGGATTCTGCAACAGCTTTATTGGTTATCTTAAGAGCTTCATCAATACTTTTACCAATAACCAGTTCCGTAGCCATGCTGCTTGTTGCTACAGCCGCACCGCAGCCAAATGTTTTGAATTTAGCATCTACTATAATATCATTCTCTATTTTGAGATACATTTTCATAATATCCCCGCACTTGGGATTCCCGACCTGGCCTACACCATCCGCATCTTTAATTTCTCCGACATTTCTTGGATTCATAAAATGATCCATAACTTTCTCACTGTACATATAAATTCCCTCTTTCAATGTTATACGATTATACGATTTTAAGTCTACTGCTTTTTCACTGCCTCATATAAAGGGGACATATCTCTTAACTTATTAATAATTTCAGGCAGTATGCTCATAAAATAATCTACATCCTCCTGTGTATTTTCGTCTCCAAATGTTATTCTCAGTGAACCATGAGCTATTTCATGAGGCAGACCTATTGCAAGCAGCACATGGGAAGGATCCAAAGATCCTGATGTACATGCTGAGCCACTTGAAGCAGCAATACCTTTCATATCAAGCATAAGCAAAAGAGATTCCCCCTCAATAAACTCAAAGGAAAAATTAACATTACCCGGCAATCTCTTTTCAGAGTGTCCATTTAGGCGTACATAGGGTATTTTGTTTAAAACCTCATTAATAGTACGATCTCTTAAGCCTATAAGCTTCCTATTGTATTCATCAATATTGCTGTTGGCAATTTCGATGGCTTTACCTAGACCTACTATACCAGGAACGTTTTCCGTACTGGCCCTTCTTCCTCTCTCCTGAGCTCCTCCATGCATAAATGGTACAATTTTGGTTCCTCTCCTTATATATAATGCGCCAATACCTTTGGGGCCATAAAATTTATGAGCCGAAAGAGATAAAAGGTCAACATTAAGATCTTCTACATTTATTTTAATATTTCCAACTGCTTGTACTGCATCAGTGTGAAATAAAATGCCCTTTTCTTTTGTAATACTACCAATCTCTTTAATTGGTTGGATTGTACCTATTTCATTGTTAGCAAACATTATTGAAACCAATATTGTTTCGGGCCTGATAGCTTCTCTTACCTGTTCAGGATCAATCAGACCATTTTTATCTACAGGTAAATATGTTACTTCAAAGCCTTCTTTTTCAAGATAGTTGCAAGAATGGAGAACTGCATGATGTTCTATTGATGTTGTAATAATGTGATTGCCTTTAGTACGGTTACCATATGCAACTCCTTTAATTGCCCAATTATCAGCTTCAGTACCAGAGCCCGTAAAGAATATTTCTTTGCTCTGAGAACCTAAAGCTGAAGCAACTTTATCTCTTGAATCTTCAATATATTTTTTGCTTTCTCTTCCATAACCATATACTGAGGAAGCATTTCCAAATTTTTCACTAAAAAAAGGCATCATCGCCTCTAATACTTCCGGTTTTACTGATGTTGTAGCTGCATGATCAAAATATATATATTTTTCCGGCATATTGCATTCTCCTTAAAAAAATTGTTACTAGTGTTAATATTTTAAATCATTTTATATATTATATGCTTTCATATTATCTTACCCTTTTTTAATACAGACTAACACTATATTTATTTTAATTTTAAACCCTGCTTTTTTTATTCATAAACAATATGTAGTAAAATGCTATTACTAAATATACTAATACGCTAAGAATTCTCTGATAACCAATAATAAGAATATTTACTAGCAGCAAAACAAATCCTGATAACATAACCCATGCAATAATACGTTTTTTCATTATACCAGCCCCTCCATATAAATCTTCTTCTATAGTATCAACTATTTGGCTTATGTAATGACATAGACTTAACTTT
>DAOSDD010000237.1:0-6524 GCA_035362115.1 Clostridiales bacterium
TCCGTTGCTGAAGTGAATATTATACATGGAAATCGTTTCTTGCCATATTTTCCCTAAAAAGTAAAGTATGCACCCATGGTTTTCTCATCCGAAGGTCTTCTTCATTCTATCACAATAATATTGTACATTCTCCCACTTGGCATTTAAAGGCAATCTGTGGTCGGGGCAGGGAATATAGCCACCTAGTTCTACCAGCGGCTTCAACCGCTCTACTTCCTGATCTATGGCATCATAATCATAGGCAAAAACTCGCTTATCCATTCCGCCTACACCACGCAAGTCCTTTCCATATTTTTCGCGCCATGGAGCTATACTTGCATTCCAGGTACCTACTTCAATTGGGAACATAGTATTTACTCCATTTTCAATCCATGTTGGTATAAGGGCATCTATACAGCCATCGCAGTCAAGGGAAACTATATTTATTCCATGTTCATTGAGCAATTTGGTTATTTTTTTATAATGAGGACCTATCTTTTCTTTGAAAACAGATGGATTTATCAGCGGCCCGTTTTTAAAGCAGATATCTTCCCAAAAATGGCCAAAGTCAAACTTTACTCCTGATGAAAGTATTTTTTTTGTAATTTTGTAGCAAATCTCACCGACAGTATTAATAATTTCATCATACAGCTCCTCATCATCTGCATAGAGGTAGCTTATGCCTTCAATCCCAAGCCAGTCTCTTACTCTGCCGTATAAACTACCGCAATAAATTCCAAGGGGGGTATCCCGTGCTATACCATTTTCTTCATCGGCTTTTATTGCTTCAAGTGCAGAAAAGTTAATTCTTTTTTCAGTGTACTGAAGCTTTGGAAGATAATGCTCCTCCCAGCTTGACCTGTCTTTAAACATATGATCAACTTCCTTGGGAATTGAAACAACACCGTCTTTTTTGAGAATAATAACACCATGACCATTTATTTCTTTTCTGGTACCATCCGGGAAAACTTCAAGTACTTTTGATTCAAATCCTGGAAACAGATCGGTATTTCCCCCATAAGTTCTGGACCAGTTAAAATCAAAACCCAGCTTTGTGGATATTACTCTGTCGATTTCGTTTCCATCACTCCACTTTTTAGCTTCCTCTTTTGTAAGATGACCTTCTTCATGCCATTTATCAAGAAGCTCATTCCAGAAACCGAAATGTACTAAAGGGAGTCTGTCATACTTTTCATAATTTAATACAGCTAATGCTCTTTCACGATGATTCATTTATTGCTCCTCCTATATGTTATTTTATTGAGGCAGCAGATGAAGACACTTTTGCTGAATTTAACTGAAAACAAGCTGCGCACAAAATCTAATAAAAATAATGACAAAAGTCTGATTAAAATACTAATATTGAAAAGTTGCTATAATAATATTACAATATTTACTATAATAATATAATTATAATCTACTATAAAAGACAATTGTCATTATAAATTGCTATAAAATATGTATATATTGCTATGAAAGGATAGGTGAAGACAGAATTAAGACAGAATATTGTTTAGATATTACTGGTGAATATAAATCTATAAGTCATACACCAAGCATCAGGGCACAGCGGTTGCCGTTATATATTCACGGTATGGGACATTTCCATTCTGGGAAATCCTATTTCACTGAAAGAGAAGGGCTTGATAATTACCTGTTAATGTTTACAATATCAGGTTGTGGATATCTTAAATATAAAGGGGAGGAATATCTTATCGAGCCTAATCAAGCAGTTATATTCTATTGCTACGAACATCAGCTTTACCGGACTGCTTCAGAAGACCTATGGCAGTTTAAGTGGATCCACTTAAACGGAGCAGCTGTAAGTGAATACTATGAGGTATTAAATGATGAAGGCTTAAATATTGTTACAATTAGAAATATCAACGAAATAAACAGCAGATTTGATAATATATATGATATAGTTGATACTGTTGATAAAAAGAATATATACTCTGACATAAAAATATGTACAGAACTTGTAAATTTAATATCTGCATTAATTATAGAAAAGTATTATCATATAAATGATAAAAAAAATTACCAGAACAAAAGGGAAATCGAAAAGGTGTTGAATTATATACATTCCAATTATTCTCAAAGGATTAATATTGATGAAATTACTAAAAAGGTGTTTATCAGCAAGTACCATTTTTTAAGACTATTTAAATTACATACAGGTTTGAGCCTTTATGAATACATAATTAACTTTAGAATTAATATGTCTAAAAAACTATTAAAGGAAACGGAGTCAAGTGTAAGTGATATCGCCGCTGCTGTGGGCTTTGGGGATACAAACAATTTCATAAGATATTTCAAAAGGCTCGTAGGTACAACTCCGGGTAATTACAGAAGGTACTGGATAAATTAAATGTACCCGTAAACTATAAAATATTGACAATTACAGCATGCAGTGCGATTATATTGATGTGATAAACCAATAGCTCAAATTTTTAAGAAGATTGGAGATTTTATATGTTCCCTTTACGAGATAATGTACCGAGTTATAAAAAACCCTATGTTACTTGTTTAATAATAGCGGTAAATACCATAATCTTTTTGATTCAGTTTATTATGCCTGAGAAGCTTAATGAACTATTTGTATATGTATACGGTTTTGTTCCCGCTATTTTTTCAAAAGCTGTCATAGAAAATACATTAACGGGGCAGAATTTTTATCCTTTTTTTACAAGCATGTTTCTCCACGGTAACTGGCTTCATCTTATAAGCAATATGTGGACATTATGGCTTTTTGGGGATAATATAGAAGACAGGCTGGGGCATTTTCGGTTTATAATATTTTATCTTTTATGCGGGTTATCTGCCATGGTATGCCATTTTATTTTTTACCCGGGTTCTCCTGTGCCGGCAATAGGAGCGTCGGGTGCAATAGCAGGAGTCATGGGGGCGTACTTTATTCTTTTTCCTTATGCCAGGATACAAACACTGTTTATCCCCATATTTATTATTCCTGTTTTTCTTAGAATTCCAGCAGTTATATACCTAGGCATATGGTTTCTTACACAGTTGTATAACGGAGCTATAAATTCGGTTCTTGGAGGCAGAGGCAGCGGTGTGGCTTGGTGGGCCCATATTGGGGGATTTATAGGCGGTATAGTACTGCTTAAGCTAATGTACAAGAGGAAATACCGCAGGCCGGTATATTATGAATAAAATAGAATAAATCAGCCGGTGTATTATGAATAAATTAGAATTAGTCTGTACACTATTAATTGTTGATTTTCAAATAGAACGGAGTGTTAGAAATAATGCGAGACTTTATATCAGGGGCCAAAAAAGGAATACCTATTGCCCTCGGGTATATTCCTGTTTCTTTTACCTTTGGCCTTATAGCAGTTAATGGGGGGATACCTGTATGGATTGCCATATTGATTTCCATGACAAACCTGACTTCTGCGGGACAATTTGCTGGAACTGATTTGATTATAGCAGGATCTTCTTTTGTGGAGATTGCCCTGACTACTTTTATTATAAATATACGATATATGCTGATGTCTCTGTCCCTTTCACAGAAAGTTGATCAAAAAATGCCGGTTTCAAAAAGAAGTATTATGGCCTTTGGAATAACCGATGAGATTTTTAGTATTGCTTCTATGGAAGAAGGAGAGATAACTTTTTCATATATGATGGGGCTATTTTCATGTCCATATTGGGGTTGGGCATTGGGAACAGCTCTTGGGGCTTTAACCTGTTCCGTTTTACCTGAAGCCCTCCAAAATTCTATGGGTATAGCTCTTTATGCAATGTTTATCGCTCTTGTAGTACCTGCAGCAAAGAAATCAAAAGCTGCATTTGTTGTAGCAGCCATAGCAATTTCTATCAATTCCATATTGACATGGATGCCTGGCCTTAACAGCATATCAGATGGTTGGAGTATTATAATTGCTACCCTTATCTCATGTACTGCTGGTGCGTTGCTATTTCCAAGAAAGTCTGAAGTCTGAGGAGTGATTAAAATTTTTGAAAATATAATAACCAAAAATATAATAACCAGAAATATAATTTTTGAGAATATATCAGCCGGTAGTATTGCGGTACATAATATACTAGAAAATAACATTATAAATGGTAGTAATATATATATGTGTGGTAATAATATACATACAACTGGCACCAATATACAGGGAATACTTGCAGCAGTTTTGTTGATGGCTGTTGTTACATACATACCAAGGGCTTTTCCCATGGTATTTTTACGTAGAAAACTGAAGTCGGAATTTCTCCGCTCATTTCTTTATTATGTGCCATATGCAGTATTAGGTGCAATGATATTCCCTAAAATAGTTTATTCAACAGGAAATATATATACTGCGTTGGCAGGTATGATAGCAGCACTTATTATGGCATACTTTAATAAAGGTTTGATGAAAGTTGCAATTAGTGCAATATTAGTTGTATATATAAGCGGATTGCTTTTCAAATTGGCATAATAGTATTAATTTATGAAGATATATGATATATATCATATTATTAATGCCAGATTTTTTTCTAATGATTGTAAACCCTCTCTGATATTTACCGATATATATATTAGGTAAATACTCACGGAGGGATTTTTATGAGGATAAACAGCACGGATGCGGTTGTATTAAATACTGATAGTATTGCAGGAAGTAATTTCAGACCTGTTGATACGGGAATTACTGCAGTGGAAGGTGTGAGAAAGACTAGACCTGCAGCAAGAAACTCTTCTTCAATGACAGAACTTGAGAAAAGAGAACTGCCTGTTAGTGAAAAAGCTGTCATTGATGCTGTGGAGAGAGCCAATAAGGTAGTATCCATAGCTAATAGGCGGTTTGAATATTCCATTCATGAAGAAACAAAACAAATAATGGTAAAGGTTATTGACGTAGAGACTGAAGAAATTGTACGGGAGATTCCACCCGAAAAAATTCTGGATCTGGTAGCTACCATATGGGAAATGGTTGGGCTTATTGTTGATGAAAGAAGGTGAGAAAATGGATACCGGAATTAATTTATTAACTTCAAAATTCCGCATAGGCGGTCTGGCTACAGGATTTGATACTGATAAAATGGTCAGTGATCTGATGAAAATAGAGAGAATGCCCCTTGACAAGCTTTGCCAGAAAAAACAGCTTGCTGAATGGAAGCGGGATGGATACCGGGATATTACCAACCTTTTGAGAAGCTTAAAGGATGAATTTTTCGATATTTTAAAGCCATCCAACTATCTGCTTTCTCAATCTACATATAAAAAACTAAGCGCCACAAGTTCGGACAGTTCAATGTTAACAGCCACTGCCAGTGCACAGGCAATGACCGGAATATACAATATAGAAGTGAAAAAGCTCGCAACTGCTGATCAAATTGAGAGTTCCGACCTTGTCACAGTACCTGTTAAAAGCAATGCCCCACTGACACTGGAGGGAGTTAAAAATGCAAGCGGAAAGAATATTGTTGTTGTACTCGATGGTATTTCAAAAGAAATAACACTAGGAGATTTTACTGGGGCAGAGACGTTAGAAAATGCACTCTCTCAACTTGCTGATGATTTAGAAAGTAAAATTAACTCGGCCTTTGGTACTGGTAAAGTAAATATAAGCATTGATGGAGACTATCTAACCCTTACAACAACTGGCGGCTCAAGTAAATTAACTCTGACAAATGGCTACTCCAATGATGGGCTTAGCTTATTAAATATTACTCCTGGTTCAAGTAACAGGCTCAATATGTATCAGACTTTGGAATCACTCTCTAAAAGTGGAAGCACAGACCTTAAATTTAATGATGAGGGAAATCTTGAGTTTGAAATTAACTCCAAAAAGTTTACTTTTTCTAAAACAACTACACTTGCTAATATGCTAAGTACTATAAATAGTGACGAGGACGCAAAAGTTACAATTACTTATGATGAGATTACAGATAAGTTTGTAATAAAATCCAGGGCTCTTGGAGCAGGAAACAACATTACAATATCTCAAACCGGAGGGAATTTCTTTGGGTCGGCAGACCCATCGGACTCATTTTCCAAAATTTCTATAGAACCTGACCGTATAGGAAATGGCAAGGATGCGGTCATAGTAATAAACAACACAACAGTTACGAGAAGCAGTAATAATTTTACTTTAAATGGAATCACATATAATCTGCATAAAGCTGATGAGGGAAAAACTCATACAATTACTGTAAGTACTGATGTTGATGGTGTATATGATAGTATTAAGGGCTTCGTAGATAAGTATAATGAAATAATTGATATCATAAATGGCAAGCTGGCAGAAAAATATGAGAGGGAGTATCAGCCTCTGACAAATGAACAAAAGGAGGCTTTAAGCGAAAAGGAAACTGAAAGGTGGGAGAAAAGGGCAAAGACAGGACTGCTGAAAAATGACAGCATACTGGAAAGTATTGTTATTAACATGAGAAGAGCTCTATTTGATAAAATTGAAGGTGTTGATATTAATGTTACCAGTATAGGTATAACAACAGGCAGATATGAAGAAAAGGGCAAGCTTAAAATTGACGAGCAAAAACTTAAAACTGCAATTAGAGAAAACCCGGAT
>DAOSDD010000238.1:0-6491 GCA_035362115.1 Clostridiales bacterium
ACGATGAACACCAAGAAAGCCTGCTGTAGCCACATATAGCTGACTAATTGTTTTAATTCTATAGGTGGGGTTTGTACGGCACTTTGGTAAAAGGCTTCATAAATCATGATAAACATGAAACCCCAGAAGAATTGTGTTGCTACACCCGCTAATGCCGCAACCCTATATTGCATTCCATTTATAAGACGCATTTTAAATACTGAAAAATATGCTTTCATGCCTCTCCCCCCTTATTTCATATCTCATACTCTTTATATAACTGCACGATAATTTCTTCTATGGGCGGGTTTTCCACAGTGACATCCGACAACTCAAGCTGCTCCGCTAGAGCGGATATAACTTCTGAAACACTTATCTCCTGTGTATCGATATACAAGCTTGCTCTTTGAGGCAGCCAGGATAATATTTTAGTTCCTTGTATTTCGGGTAGTGTGCTGTTTTCCATGAACTCAACCGTAATAGTTTTATTCGTTCCAAATCTACTACGCAATTTGTTCAAGCTGCCATCATATAATATTTTACCCTTGCCAATAAGCAGGATTCGCTCAGCCAGAGCCTCAATATCATTCATATCATGAGTAGTCAGTATAACTGTAACCTTTTTTTCTTTGTTGATACTTTTTATAAACTGCCGAACTGCAATCTTTGAAACAGCATCCAGACCAATAGTTGGTTCATCCAGAAAAAGTATTTTAGGGCTATGCAGTAATGATGCAGCAATTTCGCAGCGCATTCTCTGACCAAGACTTAACTGACGGACAGGGCTGTTTATGAAATTGCTTAAATCAAGAGTTTCAACAAGCATATCAACATTCTTTTTGTATTCATCATAAGGTATATTATATATGTCTTTCAGCAGTTCAAAGGAATCCACTACCGGAACATCCCACCAGAGCTGTGATCTTTGTCCAAAAACCACACCAATATTCTTAACATGCAAAACCCGCTCCTTCCATGGAGTATGATTCATTATTCTGCATATACCTTTATCCGGCACTAAAATACCGCTCATCACTTTTATGGTTGTTGATTTTCCGGCACCATTGGGTCCGATATATCCAACAATTTCGCCTTCATCAATTTTGAAAGATACATCATCAAGTGCCTGAATTTCTGTGTATTCTCGATAAAACAGTGATTTTACCGCAGCTTTAAAGCCTGCTGTACGCTTTGGAACCATAAATGTTTTACTCAAACCTTCAACAGTAATCATATTTCCCCCATTGCAATTAATATGCCATCTGTAAAGTACCTGTAACAATATCGTTTTCTTTTATCATGACCCTGAACTGTCATAATGCTTCAACCCTTTTTTGAACACCATCATGGACATAAAATATACTAAGATACCGATTCCCAATGTCCACACGCAAAGGCTTCCCGGAAAGGTAAAATAAGTATTCATGCCCAAAAGCTCACTTACGGGATAAAAACAGATGAATGCCAGCGGAACACAAAATGTAAAGATAAATTGAATAATCGTCGGATAGATGCTGACAGGATACATAACATTTTTTTCCATTAATGTAAGACTGATGGTTATTAATGAGCCGCTTCGTTTTGTCCAGAAGGCGATTGAGCCCACAGCTATGTAAACGGCACCACGGATCAGGGTTCCTCCGATGATTACCAGTAAAATTTTAAAAGTATTGATCAACGTCCATTGAAAGGATATTTGAATGCACCCATATGCAAAGACAATTGTCGCAGGGATAAGGTCTGTTATGCCAATCATGTTAAAATAACTGAAGGCAAACTGGAAAAACACATTCAGCGGGCGCAGCAGATAACGGCCAAAGCCCCCTTCTGTAACAGCCCAGCCGATACCCCACGTTTGAATGAAGAAAATGATGGAAAGACCATGGGTTATAGAACCCAGACCATATAAAAATGCCACCTGGCCGAAATTCCAGCCATTGATGGTCTGAAATTGGTCAATGAGAGCTTTCAAGGTCCATGCACCGACTAAAAATTGCATGGGGTTTGAGATAATCCAACTGAACAAAAACATCGGATATTCCATCTGGCTTTGTAAGGTAAGCTTGAGGTATAAGCACCCTACATCCAAATGGTGCAGTATTTTTTTTATCATACACATCAACCTCCCTGTATCAGGACATTTTTCAGAGCCCTGTTTTTCATGATTCTGTAACCGCCGTAAAGAATCAGTACCCACATAAGCTGAATTTCTATTCCGAACAGTGCTTCACCCATTGTGAATTTTCCCACATAAATGCCCAGAGGCTGTTGATAGGTATAGATAAAGGGCAAAAAGGAGAACACTTTCTGAATCCACACAGGGAAAAACCAGACAGGGATAATGCTGCCTGACAGCAGGCGGATGATCATTTCCTTAATGTTGCCGAGAGGGCCTAAATTAATGACCCAAAAATTAATCATGCCAAATAGCACTCCCATCAACCACATAATAAGAAAGCTGAAAGCAGTGCTTACCATAAACAGCAAAAGATGGGTTGGAGAGGCTGGCAATGGGAGCTGAATAAATAGAGCTGCAATAAGCAGCAATGGAAGAATTCGTTGTATCACGGCATTCAGCGCATTTCCTACATCATTAAAAAAATACATTGCAAATATATTAATCGGTTTCAAAATGTCTATTGCAATATCCCCCCGTCTAATTCGGGAACGTAGACCGTTTTCCACATCATAATAGAAAATGCAGCTTATCAGCACGCTCATAATGGAATAGGTAAGCATTTGCTTCATATTGACACCGGAAACTGTAGTTTTGTTTGCATAAAGCACGCGCCATAAAAACGAGTTTGCGATTAAGATGACGATTTGAACGAAGATAGAAGTAATAAATTCAAACCTGTACGTCAAAGATAGCTGCATCCTAATTTTAACCATATAAAAATAGGCTTTCATCGGTTTCCTCCTTGTATCAAATGATTTTATGTACTGTTTATTATTATTTATGTACTGTTATTTTTTGTAATTGATTTAGGTTTTACTGTAAACCTCACGGATGATTTCGTCGATATTCGGTTCTTCCAGACTCAGATCCTTGAAAGTATAATTTACTGAAAGATCCGATATCAGATCTGCTGCAGTGATTTTGGTATTGTCAAACTGAAGCCAGACTCTGGAAATCTCTTGTTTGATCACTTTCGCTTTTTCATGCTTGATTTCAGGCACTTCATCATAGAATTCCAGAACCAGCTGTCTATAAGGAGAAATGCGTTTAATCAGTTCATGTAAGGAGCCATCTTCTACAATCCGACCATGGTTTATGATGATGATTCTGTCACAGAGCTGCTGGATATCATCCAGATCGTGCGTGGTCAGAATGATTGTCGTTTGAAATTTTAGGTTGATATCCCGGATGAATTTGCGGATTGCATATTTAACCTCTACATCCAGTCCGATGGTCGGCTCATCTAAAAACAGAATTGGCGGAGAATGGAGAATTGCGGCAGCAAGGTCCCCCCTCATTCTTTGACCCAGAGAAAGCTGGCGCACAGGGGTATCTATGATTTCATTTATTTTCAATATTTCATTCATTACGGCCAGATTACTTTTGTAAGTTTCATCAGGAATCTGATAGATGCGCTTGAGCAGTTCAAATGATTCCCCCAGGCGTAGATCCCAATAGAGCTGTGAGCGCTGCCCGAAGACAACACCGAGATTTTTTACAACCTGCTGGCGGTCTTTTTGGGGCGAAATTCCGTTGATAAGAATACTTCCCTTGGTGGGAGCCAGGATTCCGCTCATCATCTTAATGGTGGTACTTTTGCCTGCGCCATTAGGGCCAATATATCCGACGATTTCTCCTTTGTCGATCGAAAAGCTGATATCATTTACTGCGTTCACGATTGTAGTCTCACGGTGGAGCAAACCTGCAAAAGCACCACGCAGACCACTTTTTTTCTTAACTACCTTGTATTCCTTAGATAGGTTTTTAACTTCGATTAAAGCCATTTTTTATCATCTTCTTTCTTGTATCAATAGCCTAAATGGTCATAATGTAAAAGCTTATCGTTCCGAATCAGCCTCTTTGCATAATTACATTTTTATATGGAAAATTATTTCACAATACACTCATATTTGTCAAGAAGATTTCGTGCTTAATCCCAGGTATCTCCACAAATTGTAGTGTTAAGAATTATTTGACTTTCAAAGCAAACATAGGATATAATATAAGGCATTCGAACATGGGTTCGTAATATCTTGAGAAATTGTATAAAGGGTACAGAACATGGATAAAGCTGCTACTAATGCTATTGATAATATTGATAATATTGATAAAGTTGTACATAGAATATCAGTCAGAAATCTGGTCGAATTTATTCTTCGATCAGGCGATATAAATTTGGGTGGTTATATATCAAGCCAGATGATGCATGAAGGAACCATGATCCACAAGAAAATCCAGAAGGAAGCTAGCGATGATTATAAAGCTGAAGTAAGGCTTTCCCTAACAAGGGAATATAACGATTATATATTGGAAGTAAGTGGTATTGCTGATGGAGTGGTCACTACTAAAGAAGGGGTAACAATCGATGAAATTAAAACAGTCTCCGTTCCACTCGATTATATAGATGGAGATTACAGCCCCATGCACTGGGCTCAGGCTAAATGCTACGCATATATCCATGCTGCTCAGTCAGGAATAGACAAAATATATATCAGGTTGACGTATTTCAACACTGAGACCAAAAAAATGAAATATATAATAAAGGAATTCTCCTACTGTGAGCTGGAATCATTCTTTAATGAATTAATTAGAATGTATTCAATTTGGTCTGGGTTTATAGTTAACCATAAAAAAGACAGGGATGATTCAATTTCAAGGCTGCTATTTCCCTATAAATCATACAGAAAAGGCCAAAGAGATTTAGCTGTCTCAGTATATTATGCAATAAGGGATAAAAGTAAATTATTTGCAAGAGCCCCAACAGGTATCGGAAAGACTATATCTGTCCTATTTCCATCACTCAAAGCACTGGGAAATGGTATGGGTGAGAAAATCTTCTACCTTACAGCCAGGACAATAACCAGGCAGGCAGCTGAAGATGCTCTTATTACTATGAGAGATAAGGGTCTTAATATAAAGCATGTAACCATTACATCGAAAGATAAGATATGTCCTAATGAGACCCGTTCATGCAATCCTATAGATTGCATATATGCAAGAGGTCATTTTGACAGAATCAACGATGCAATCCTGGATATCCTGAAAAATGAATCAATTATAACAAGGGAAGCTATTATTTCATATTCACAGAAACACATGGTATGTCCCTTTGAATATACACTAGACATATCCAACTGGGTTGACTGCATTGTCTGCGACTATAATTATGCCTTTGACCCCAGGGCATATCTCAGGCGCTATTTTGAAGACGGCGGAGATTATATAATGCTGGTCGATGAGGCTCACAACTTGGTTGACAGAGCCAGAGAGATGTTCTCTGTCAGCTTGACTAAAAGCGATTTTATGAAACTTAAACGTGATATTAAAGAATCTGCTCCAGATGTGTATCGTTCATTAAATATGATAAACAAGTTCTTTATAGAATTGAGGAAGAAATTTGAGAAAAGATATGAAACATTAACCATTGACTTGCCCACTGATATATATCAGCTTATTAACAATTTTATAGAAGAATGTGAGTCTTATCTATTTCAACACGGAAATTCAAAAATAAATGATGCTCTTCTCGAACTCTTCTTTGGCTGTCTGTCTTTTAATGCTGTTTACAGGCTTTATGACCATCGATACATAACATATATAACACGTACAGACAGTGATGTTACAATAAAACTATTCTGTATTGATCCATCACATTTGCTCAGTGAAGCATGTAAAAAAGGCAGAACCTCAATCTTTTTTTCAGCCACACTTATGCCTCTAAAATATTATTTTGATATGCTGGGTGGCGATGAATCAGACAGAGTAGCCGTTCTTCCTTCCCCATTTGACAAAAACAACATGTGTCTTATGGTAATCGGGAATCTTTCTACAAGGTATAAGGATCGTGAAGAAAGCCTGATGGCAATTATAAACTATATTAAAAGCACTGCAGACCAAAAATTGGGTAATTACCTTGTTTTCTTTCCCTCGTTTGAATATATGAATACTGCAACTGTGCTATACAAAGAGAGCTGGCCGGATGATCAAATTATTATACAGAACAGAAGTATGACTGAGAAGGGAAGAGAAGATTTTCTATTGTCTTTTAAAGAACAGCCTGATAAAACTTTGATCGGATTTGCAGTGTTAGGTGGTATATTTTCGGAAGGTATCGATCTCATTGGTGAGAAGTTATCGGGTGCTATTATCATAGGAGTCGGTCTACCCCAGATATGTGACGAAAGAGATATTATTAAAGACTATTTCGATGAAACCAACAGAATGGGCTATGATTATTCTTATAGGTTTCCCGGAATGAACCGGGTCCTTCAGGCGGCAGGAAGAGTTATACGAGCTGAACAGGATAGAGGATTTATAATGCTTATCGACGACC
>DAOSDD010000239.1:0-6478 GCA_035362115.1 Clostridiales bacterium
TATCAGACTATGAAGGAATATGACCGTTTTGAAAAGGGGGCAGCTAACGGTAATACGTCCACAAGAGTTCTTCAAAGACAATTGGAAGACAGGGACGAAAAAGGAAATCCTCATGAATACAAAATCATTGTAACCACTATTCAGAAGCTGGATATATTTATACGTAAAAACAAACAGCATGATATTTATAAGAAACACGTGGTACTGATTTTTGATGAGTGCCACCGTTCCCAATTTGGTGAAATGCATCAAGCTATCACGAAGAGCTTTAAGAACTACCATATCTTCGGCTTTACGGGAACTCCGATTTTTGCTGCTAATGCCAGTTCAGGAGGTAACCCACTGCTTCGTACAACCGAGCAGGCCTTTGGAGAAAAGCTACATACCTATACCATTGTGGATGCCATCAATGATGGGAATGTTCTGCCTTTTAGAATAGATTTTATCAATACCATTAAGATGCCTGATTACGTTAATGATAAAAAAGTCTATAGCATAGATAGAGAAAAAGCCTTAGCAGATCCACAGCGAATCAGTGAAATTGTTTCTTACGTTCTTGAACACTTTGATCAGAAGACGAAGCGCAATAGTTATTACACATTCTCTGCGAAATGGGAAGAAGCAGATAAGCACAACCCTAAAAAGATGATAGAAAAGCGTGAAACAAGGCGAGTTGCCGGTTTCAACTCCATATTTGCTGCTGCATCCATCCCAATGGCAATCAGATACTATAATGAGTTTAAGAAGCAGATAGCGGAAAAGAACCGTAACCTTACCATTGCAACTATTTTCAGTTTTAGTGCAAATGAGGAGGAGCCAGATGGACTGCTTCCTGAAGAGGATTTTAATATGGAAAACCTTGACCAGAGCTCCAGAGATTTTCTTGAGGCGGCTATCCGAGATTACAATTCCACATTTAGCACAAATTACGATACTTCCTCGGATAAGTTCCAGAATTATTATAAAGACCTCTCTCTTCGTGTAAAGAATCGGGAGATTGATATATTGATTGTTGTCAATATGTTCCTGACAGGCTTTGATGCAACAACCCTAAATACCCTATGGGTAGACAAAAACCTGAGACAGCATGGACTGATTCAGGCTTTTTCAAGAACTAACCGCATCTTAAACAGCGTTAAGACCTATGGTAATATCGTTTGCTTTAGAGATTTGAAAGAAGAAACAGATAAAGCTATTGCACTATTCGGCAATAAGGATGCTGGCGGTATTGTACTGCTAAAAACATACGAAGAATACTATAACGGCTATGATGACAAAGGTGAGTATAAGCCGGGCTATGCTGAATTGATTACAACTCTTACAACACAGTATCCCCTTGGACAACCTATTCTCGGAGAAGAAGCTGAAAAAGACTTTATTCGGCTATATGGAGCAATACTCAGGCTCAGAAATATTCTTACTTCTTTCGATGACTTTGAAGGAAATGAGATTTTATCTGAAAGGGATTTTCAGGACTATCAGAGCATTTATATTGACCTGTATCAGGAATACAGAAAAGGTGCTGATGGTGACAAAGAAACTATCAATGATGACATAGTTTTCGAGATTGAACTGGTCAAACAGATAGAGGTAAATATTGACTACATCCTTATGCTTGTAGCCAAATATCAACAATCCAACTGCAAGGATAAAACCATTCTTACGACCATTGATAAGGCTATCAATTCGAGTATTGAACTTCGAAGTAAGAAAGAACTTATCGAGCGTTTTATTGAGCAAGTCAATGTATCGACCAAAGTGGATGAGGATTGGCGTAAATTCCTCCATGAGCGTAAGGAAGCGGATATTACAGCAATTATAGAAGAAGAAAGATTAAAGCCTGAAGAAACCCGCCGTTTCATCGACAATGCTTTCCGAGATGGGATACTTAAAACGACCGGTACAGCTATTGATAAAATCATGCCACCTGTATCTCGCTTTGGCGGAGGCAGAGCCGCGAAAAAGCAAGGAATTATCGAAAAACTAATGTTATTCTTTGAGAAGTATTTAGGATTGATATAGATTAATATCAATCGCTAATTCAAAAATAATATCTTTATAAAAAACCAGTCACTTCAAGCATTCATGC
This sequence comes from Clostridiales bacterium, assembly GCA_035362115.1. Taxonomy (GTDB): domain Bacteria; phylum Bacillota; class Clostridia; order Acetivibrionales; family DUMC01; genus DUMC01. The sequence goes on from DAOSDD010000239.1 coordinate 2,090, forward strand.
CTGATTGTGACTGGTCTCTTTTTGCTCCGCTTGAAGCTGTTCATTTAAGTTTTTCTTCAATCCCTAAGTGAACGCTTCTTTATCCATCCCCTTCCAGGCAGTGTTTTTTTAGAAAGTGCATACCCTGCCGTAAGGCTCATGAATAAATTTAACATTGTCCCACATATTGTATATATTAACGTGTTTTTATAACCTACCATTATATTCTCATCTCTAAATACTCTTTTGTATCCATCAAGGGTTAAGCCTTTGGGATATAGCCAAACCTCGCCGCGTCCAACTAAATTTGGATCGCTTATTGAACAGGATACTATATATACCAGCGGATATAATACCAATACCATCATAAGGGTGACACAGAATATGTTAACTATCTCAAAAATTTTATCGCCTTTGCTTGTATTAATTACAGCCATATCTTTCTCCTTTCTTAAGCCAGGATAAACCCGGAATATTTTCAGAATAAACTTGTTTCATTTAATTTTCGTGCAATATAATTGGTCAGTACGAGGAGGATTAAGTTTATAACATTATTAAATAATCCGACTGCTGTAGAAAAGCTTAAACTGCCTTTCAAAAGTCCTCTCCGGTAAACATACGTGGATATTACTTCAGACTTCGCCAAATTAAGATCATTTTGGAGTAAAAATGTTTTTTCAAATCCAACGCTTACAATGCTCCCGATATTCAAAATAAGCAGTATTATTATTGTTGGTTTTATTGCAGGTAAATTTATATGCCAAATTCTCTTTATACGGCTTGCGCCATCTATCGTAGCAGCTTCATGTAGCTCTTGATTTACCGAAGATAGTGCAGCAATATATATAACAGCCCCCCAACCCATATCTTGCCAAATGCCTGACCATACATATATATGTTTAAATGCATCTGGCTGAATCATAAAATATTGCTTCTCAAACCCCAAAAAAGAAATAAAGTGGTTAATGATGCCTATTGAAGGTGACAGCATAAGGATGATAATTCCAACCATAACAACCATTGAGATAAAATGAGGTGCATATAATACTGTTTGCAAGAACTTTTTATATTTATAATTATTTACCTCATTTAGCATTAATGCGAGTATAATAGGAAAAGGGAAGCTAACAACAGTTGAATATATGGAAATGGTTAGCGTATTCCGGATTATTGGCCAAAAATAATAGCCCCCGATAAAATCCTTAAAATGCTTTAATCCAACCCATTTACTCCCCCAAATACCTAGAGCCCCGCTATAATTTTTAAAAGCGATTTGCAGTCCATACATAGGTAAATATGAAAATATCGCTACATACAAAACTGCAGGGAGTAAAAAAATATATAAAGTCCTATGTTTGTTAATACTCCTTATTAGATCCTTAATTCTACTTTTCATGGTTAATTCATCCTCGAATCTATAAATAATTTATTTAAAAAAGATAATATAATAATACAAGATGGCTAAAGCCCTTTCAATTGGATATTTGTAAATCTATATTGGATAAATGTATCATAATTAGCTTTGTAATGTGTTTGCTAGAAAACTACAATAAACTTGCACAAATATAAGTTTGTATAATATTAATTTTTGATATATAATTGATATTGTAAGCAATGTTAAACAGCTATTGTAACTATATCTACGAATACTATTATCATTACTATAATTGGGAACGCTGCTATGAACAAATAAATATTCTGTAAAGGAATAAATATTATGACTTTAAAAAATTTTCTTATAAAACATAATTATTTGATAAAGCTTTCTATTAGTTTAGTCATTGCAATCTACCTGCCTGGGATTTTTATCGGACTTGGGGTCATTAAAAGTTCATATAACGAAATTGTAAATAAAAGTGAAAATAAATATTATGATATGACAACATCCTTTTCTGCATATTTTATTGAACAGATCAATTTCTTAAAAAAACACGCACTTACAATAATATATGACAACGAAAATGCACCCGTTGAAAAAAAGATTATGAAAGATATTATTGATTCCCATCCATATTATTATTTAACAACAACAAAAATATTATCGGATTATAGAATAGGTTTGCCTAATGCAATTGATATAGGAATCTGCTTTAAAGGCTCAGATTATATTATTACTTCTACATTTAAATATAAAATAAGTGATTTTATGAAAATATCTTCCACAAACAACACTTATAACACAAAAGAATTAGAAGAATTTTTTAATTATGATATAGATAGAATTAAACTTGCATCAAACTTTAACTGTAGAAATGTAACAGAAGCAAATTTCCTTGTGGGAGTACCGGTAGTATTTAATAAACAACATGAAGCTTTAATTATTTACATAATGAGATATGATTCAGTAAATACAACTTTTTTTGGCAAAGAGGAGATAGAGAATGTTTCATTGCTGATTTTTAACGCTGATGGCCAATTAGCTTTTGCCAGCGACCCAAAAAGTAATGACTTTTACCATAATATATCAGGAAACGACGCATTTAGAAAATATCTGCTTAATTCTGATACAAAAATAGAAAGTTTCACAATAGGGTATAATTTTACTGCCATGAAGGTATATAATTCCAACATTAGAAAAATATTTGTATCAATAATCCCTGAAAACTTGATGGAGGAAAACCTTAACCAGTATTTAAGCATAGTATATAAGACAACAACTTTAGCCATGATGGCATTTGCATTGTTATTAGGCATATCGGTATATATTAATTATAAACCTATTTTTAATCTTGTTAAACCTATAAGAAAGAAAAATCCAATAAATCTAAGCAGCGAAATCAGGACTATATCAACGGCCATGGATAAGATGGAAAAAAACGTTGCTGAACAAAAGATCCTGTTAATGGATTATTTGCTGGGAAATATCTTGTATGGCATTCCTATATCAGAAGAAATAATGGATAGACTGGATTTTAATAGGAGTAGCGATTTGTATTGTGTATTTGTTATAATGGATATAAAAATGAATTCCCGCGAAAGAGATAGAATAACTAATTATTTATATAGTAAGTGCAATATCCACGCTTATGTTACTGACATTTTGAATAAAAATCATATAATTCTTATATGCACCCTTAAGAATAATGATGTTTCTATAATCCTGAGCGAATTAAAAAAGTATTTAAATGAGATATACGAATTTGTTTATAAAATAGGAGTGGGACATATAGTCAACAATATCGGCGATATAAGAAAATCCTATTTGAACGCTTTACGCATAGTAGAGCTTACAATGATTAATGTAAATTTACTGGGCTCAGAAATTTCTTTTACAGAAAATTATCCCACAGAAGAAATAAATTTATTCTTACAATACATTGAAAATAGTGAAAAGGAAAACGCCTTCGGCATTCTGGATAATATATTCAAATACATAAATAGTATAGAAATATCATTATTAAGGCAATATATTGCTTGTGATTTACTTATCTCATATATTAAATGCTTAAAAAAGATAAAATATCCCTTTGATAAAAAAGATGAGTTCATGCTTTTTAATAACAACAGCACTGCTGAATTGTTTGAAGCTATGCGTATTTCAGTATCAACAGTCTGTGATGTAATCCTGCACAATAATGAGGTATCCTACTCCAATTTGCAGAAGGAGATTATTGAATACGTAAACCAAAACTTTACTAGCTTTGATTTGTGTAGAACCCAAGTGGCTGATATATTTAACATTTCTATATACACACTGTCAAGAATATTTAAAGAGAACGCAGGGTTAGGCTTTAAGGAATATGTCTTATCAAAGCGGTTGGAATTATCAAAAGCCTTACTTATGAATACGAATAAAAGCATAACCCAGATTACAATTGAGGTAGGATTTTCTGATCCGGGTTATTTTTCGCGGATATTTAAAATGACATATGGTACCACGCCTAGTCAATTCAGATCCGGCAATAGCCTGTAAGCGCTGAAACTTTCAATTACCAATTACTTTCTTAATGAGTCATAAATAGAAATGATGCTAAACTACAAATTCTGAGGTTTAGCACCATTTTTCTCTTTTTATTCCTAAAGTCAGGTTACATGTGATTTGTATTATGTTGATGAATTTTGTCGAATCGTAACGAGTCATCTATTCTATTTCGCTTTACTGCCTTATTCTTTCCACTTTCCTATTCATACTTCCAGCAACCCAACTTACACCCAAGAATCCTAATATACCAACACTGGACCCAGTGCTATCTATAATTACATCTCTAATTTCTCCTGATCTGCCGGGTATAAAAATCTGATGCACTTCATCTGATACAGCATACAAAATGCAAATCAAAAGGGCCAATAATACACTTCTGTAACCACATACCCCGCTTCTCCTCAAAGCATTTACCACCAGTATCCCAAGTTCAAAATAATAAAAGAAATGAGCGTTCTTCCTGACTATATGATGAAGGTCTCCTTTTT
>DAOSDD010000240.1:0-6460 GCA_035362115.1 Clostridiales bacterium
TCGAAAGGAGGCTGCATGTTCCATAGAGTACAGCGCACTCTGCCAATCTTCATGACTGGATTTTTCCACGGCGATCTCACACAGATGCATCGTCGCGCCAAGCTGCACAATACTCTGCCGGTTGCCCTCAGCAAGAAAAATCGCCTTATATGCCAGTATTTCTGCCTGATTCAAGTCGCCCCGGTAATGGGCAAGCTCCGCACGAAAGAGCGTGTCCGCACCACTGCCATGGCCGCCCGTCAACTTGGAATACAGCGAAATAAATTCTTCGAGCGTGTCTGCTTCCCAGTCAGCTTCTCCTGGCTTGTGGTGGAACACGGCCAATTGCGAATAGTTTCCGAAACACCACGGAGCGTCGGGTAAAATAACCCGTGAGCTTTTCCCGTCAAACAAAAGCGCGGCTTTCTTCAACAAGGGCGTCATTTTATCAACATGGGGATAGAACCGGTAAGCGGATAACAGCAGCCATTCCGCCTGCAACGAAACATCCTGCCCAATCGTTAATTCAAGTCCGTCCAATAAGTTGGAAAACGCCACATCCATGCCCGCGGCTTTGAGCGCCCAGGCGACACGCAGCATGGAAAGAGGATATTCTTTTCTGATTTCGGTCGGGCAATTTTGCGTGAGATCCAGTGCAATCGTCGAAAAGGGCGTGTCCTCGATTTCATCAAAGATCAAAAGGGATAAATCAAGGGAGAGTATTCCCCTGTAGTCTTTAATATGCCAATAAAGAGCAAGTGCTTCCGCGTTCCTGTTGTTATCCCGGCACAGGTCGCCCGCGTGAATAAAGCATTCACGCTCAAACACCTCACCACGCTCCCTGCGTTTCTGCGCGAGCAATTCGGATAGGATGCTGTGCATCTCGTACCGTGATCCGGCCCTTTCATACCGGATAGATGGGCTTTGTAACGCTGCCAGTGCATATCCTGGTAACACATCAAAGCGGGCGAGAGTGCACGCTTGCTGTATAGTGATCGTTTCAAACGGGGACAGGTGCAGCAGAAACATCTGCTGCTGCTCCGTCAGCCTCTCCCATACCAGGTGGTCCATCAAAGAAATGATCGCCGTGTCAGAAAAGGCTCCTGTTTCCTGAAATGCCCTTAGTTGCAGATACACAGCGATGATCCAGCCCTCAGTATAGTGAACGACACTCTGAGCCTCCTCTCGGGTAATCTTCACGCCTGCGAGCGCATAATAGCGCAGGATGTCCCCAGCCTCCAACCGCAGGTCGGAAGTGGTGATATGCAAAAAACCCCGGCCGGCAATCAACGTATGGACATCCCGCCCCAGCATCTGCGTCACAATGACGATTCGCAGCCCCGAGCCGCCATGTTCCAGCAGTGCGGTTAGAAAAAAAGGCGGCAGGATAGCGTTCAGAGACTGGAAGTTGTCGATCACGAGCCAGCTTTCCCGATCACACTGGATGGACCGCAACGCCTCACAGGCTTCCCCTATGGTGACGGCATTGGGAAAACCGATTCGCTGCAAACGCTCTCCTGCACGGCCGTCTATTTTTTCGATCTCGCGGCAAAGCCGCCGAAAGCCTGCTTCCGGCACTTCGTCTGCGGCAGTAAACCAGTACACAGCCGAACTCTGCGAGAGATTGCCTTCCAGATAATCCCGCACAGCGGTGGTCTTTCCGTAGCCGGATGGAGCTTCGACAATAGCGGCGTGCGAGGTTCGCAAATTATTCAATTTATGTTTCAAACGGTCCGAATAATAGTGAATATCCGCCGTTCCGGTTTTCCTTTGTTCCATCTCATTGCCCCCTTTGCGCTGTGGTTCTGCTGTGGGTTGTATGGCTTTTCCGCGTCCTTCTGAATTCTTAAGATAGTTTGAAGGTGTAAGCAGTATTCTAGTTTTTTATAGTAGAAGGAATTTCATATGCTGTTGAACAATACATTATCCTTAACTAATTGTTTTAAATATTCTGTTTTTTTCATGTTTATATTCTACTGGAAATATTAGTATTATTCAACCCTATCCTTTGAAATCAGCTATCTTTAAAATTTCAAAACCACCATAGTTTCCTATACGTGGAAAAAAGCCAGTTTCACTGATTTAGAGTAAATCTCCTACCTTCTTCGTTCTATCATAAGTTTTCCTAAAAGTCCTGAAATTAAAAACAATAAAGTAATTCCAATATTTAGTTCAATCATTGGTTCAAGATTTTTTCCTATTCTAAACAGGTAAAAAGCTCCTAGCATCTTCAAATTAGGCATCCACTGGATTAAATAGTATACCAAGGCAACCAGGTATCCACCTATCAAACTGGAACTAATCCCTGATATTAAAAAACCTAAAGAACCTAAAAACAGCCCTATAGATATAGACTCCAGAGTATAAAGGGAAAACTCCATATGTGCTCTTTGGGTTTTCAGAAATTGCATTAACATCAATGTTGACAATACATATAAAACAATTCTCCATATCATACGGATAAAATATGTTTCACCTATGTATATAGTTTTTGAACGAATCACCTGATTAATGCCTTTGTCTAGTTCATATTCAAAACATGGTGTTAGTAAAATAATCGCCATAAGAGGCAGAAATCTTTCTGCTATAATAAGTACTGTATCTTTCTTTAGTCCTTCAATGCCAAATAATATATAAATTAGTAGAAAAACAGCAAAACACGGGAGCACATTAGATAAAGTGTGATGCTTAATTTCGTTACATAAAATTTTATTTCTTGTGAATACCACGAACAAAAACCTTCCCTTCCCGTTTTAAATTATATATTGACATGGAAATAACTAGTATTACTATTGCAAACAATATGTATGCACCACGATTGATAAAAATAAAAGCCCTATTATTTAAGTAAATTTGCGTATTGCCAACAATATTATGACGAAGGATTAAACTATTCCCATATCCTCCCTTAATACCCGGTAATCCATTCATTACATCCAGAAACCACCAAGTCATCATGACTAAAATTCCTGAAGGAGAATTAGTTGCTATTGTAGTAAAAGTGCCTATAGAAAGTAAGACCGCCAATATAGGTATGAGCCAAATCAATATATATCCATAGAAGTAAAAAGGATTTATCTTACTTAATCCAAATTCTTTTATAATTTGAATATTATAATAACTACCCATAACTATTAAGAAAATACTAAACAGAATAAGCATAGCCAGATATCTGCTAATTATAAATTTTAGCGAAGAAGTTTTCCTTGTAAACAGTAAATCCTGGCACTTACTTCTTTGATCTTTAAACCATATGGCAACAGCCAAGAATATTGGTATTATTCCTATAATGATTCCTGCATAATCACAGAATAATCTTGCATAGGCTCCTGATACCCTGTCCTTATTAATCATCAGTTCATAATCCTCTATAGCCTCTTCATATGTTTTTGATCTTTTCCCAAATTGTGAAGCAATTAGCTTTTTGCTGTAAAAGGAGCCTCCCCCCAGCAATTCATCTGCTTTGTCCATCAAATCCAGAAATTCTTGAGCTGAAATACTATCTTGAGCTTTTGCAATTATAATATGTTGTATTTGTTCTCCATTCATTAAGGAAGACTGTTGTTTTTTCTGTTTTTCCTGAATCTCCTCTATGGATGTTCCGGAAATAGCAGAAATGATCTTTGCCATTTGCAGATTTTTTTTGTCATTTAATTCTACCTGCCTATAAAAACCATAGGGATATGTTGTATATGAATTAAAAGAATATTCCTGCAACAGTTGAGCAATTGCTTTTTCTCTAATAATTGACATATTATTTGTTTGTGTAATACCATAATTTTCTTGATTAGGTAAAGGTTTATCCATATCAGATATATCAATCCCACTTCCAAATTGGCTATAAATAAAAACAAATATTAATGCTATTGATATCCAAAATAATGGATTTTTTAATATCCGTTTCATTTCAAGAAGCATTAATCTCATTATTTAACACCTCCTACATCATAAAGAAGGTTCAGGTAGCCATCTTCTATATTTGGCTCACATGGAACAAATCCTTCTTCCACCTTGCCTTTTGATAAAAGTTTTATATCTATATATTCACCCAAATCTTGTTGTGCTGTTAAAACATAGCGGTTTCTATATTCATGGAATCTGTTTTTTGGTATTTGTACCTTGTAGGTATATCCTTTTGCACCTGCAATTAATTGGCTTACTTCTCCATTGAAGATTATCTTTCCATGATTTAATACAGCTAAATGATTACAGGTACTTTCAATATCTCCTACAATATGAGTGGATAAAATGACAATTTTGTCTTGAGCCAAATCAGCTAAAAGATTTCTGAAACGAATACGCTCCTCAGGATCCAATCCTGCTGTTGGTTCATCTACAATTAAAACCTTAGGCTCATGGATAATGGCTTGTGCAATTCCTAAGCGTCTTTTCATTCCGCCGGACAATGCTTTTACCTTTACTTTTCTGTCCTGCCAGAGATTAACTAATTCCAGTACCTTATTTGTAAGATATTTTATTTCAGAGGATTTTATTTCAGATAAAACACCCAAATATTCCAATGATTCCTCCACAGACATATTGGGATACATGTTAAAATCCTGAGGTAAGTAACCAACCATGGAACGGATCTCTCTTTGGCGGGAAATTGGAATATTACAAATTTCAACCTCCCCATTTTTTATAGGCAGCAAAGTCACCAAAGTTTTCATAAGTGTTGACTTACCTGCACCATTTCTCCCCAACAACCCAAACATACCTTTACCAATTTCAAGATTGATGTCAAAGAGTACCTGGTTTTGACCATAAGCAGCGTTTAAACCTTTAATTTTAATTTTACCATCCATATTAAGCTCCATTCCTACCGCGTGCGAAATGAATTCGCCCTTGCAGGAACAAAACTTTTATGAAAGTTTTTATGGGCTTAAATTCATTTGAGCTGCGCGTGCAATTTATTTTTTATTTCTAATATGTGCAAAAAATATGCACATGCGCATTAGTTTTACAGAAATCTACAATTTCCTTCAAACTAAAACACCATCCTTATTAATTTAAAGATAGTTTATTATATAATTTCCAATATTTTTTCAAGTTTTATAATTTATTTTATAAATTAATAATTATTTCTGCTGTTCCTCCACATTTCGTATTATTTATCAATAGTTTACCTCCATGTTTTTCAATGATAATACTGGAAATATTAAGCCCTAATCCCATATGACCATCTGTCGGGTTTTCGCAGAAGAATGCAGAAGTTGCATAACTTAATGCTTCTTTACTAAATCCAGGACCATCGTCCTGAATCCGTATCTTTAATTCTTTATCCGTGACACAAAACTCAATATAGACGTTTTTACTTGCAAAACGTATAGCATTGCTCATAATATTCTCAAAAACCTCCTGGATATGGATGCTATCAATGAAAATTGTTCTGTCTTCCTGTAGCTTGGTCCAGTGAATTCTCTTATTATCAGGCAAAGCATTTATAGTTTTTTCCAAAGTAGCAATAAAATCTTTAAGAGAAATTTCACATTTTTTTATTACAAGCTTATCCATGGACTGCAAATTCTTAATTTTCTCTACATATTCCTGGATTCTTTGCGTCTGCCTTTCCATAGAAGCCAAAAGCTCCAGTCTTTTATTTTTAGACCTGTCAGGTATATTAGATATGTTTGATATATTAGATATTTTTGACATATTTGATTCGGAATTTTCCTCTTCAAAAATCCACATCATTTCTTGATTTCCTTTTAAAACTGTAAGTGGTGTCCTAATATCATGACCGATAGAAGAAATCATATGATTAAAGGCATCATATTGACGCCAGATTTTTATTTTATCTTCGTGCAAATCCCTCGTATAGATATTAATTTTCTCACAAGCCTTGCATAGTTCATTTTCACCTTCAGGTAAAGTCACAGCAATATCATTACTTTCATCATCATCATTATTATTATTATCATTAATATTACTGCTACATGAGTTATTGTTGCTATATGAATTAAGATAACCTATAGGTTTTTGAAGCTTATGCCTGTAAAAAACAGCAAAAGCTAAGATTGCGAAAAGTAAACAATGAATTTCTACTGCATAATCTCTATATAATAATAGAGATTTGTGAATTAACTTGAATAAATTGGAATCAGGCAATGTTTTCTTATGATTAAATGCTTTTAGGTAATAATAGGTTTTTATTTCATCATCCTTTATCAAAGATACCTCTACCATTTGATTATCTGATGACTTTATTTCATAAGAGTTTATCAATATGGTGTTTACTTTTGCTAATGAAATCCCCAGTAAAAAAAAAGTAAACAAATAGATGGTAAAACTCTTTCTCAAACTCAATTTTTTTGTCCATTCGTTTAACCAATCCATCTATAACCCACTCCCCAAACTGTTTCAATATATTCCTTGTCTGTGTATTGAGATAATTTTAAACGTATTCTGCGTACATGCTCTGCAATGACTGAATTATCACCAATACCATCATACCCCCAAATTGATGTGTAGATATGTTCCT
>DAOSDD010000241.1:0-6384 GCA_035362115.1 Clostridiales bacterium
ATACTTTACCTTTCATTATCTTTTCTGTAGCTGATATAATAATCGATATAATACTTTTATTATTTTCCGGATTATCAATATACTTTTCTATTGCTACAAATACCTTTTCTGCAATAGATTCAGGGCTCATAAACATAGTTACTAGTTTACTTGTATTTTGGGAAACAACCTCAGAAATTGAATCTTTAATTCTTCTTTTTACTGACGGATTCTGAAGTATTTCTTTTATTGCTTTTATAATTTCTCCGCTATGATCATTTATATATTCTTTAACAGCATTAACAACACTTTCTGGAATCACTTCATCTAAAGCTCTCGTATCATGCTCTAATTCCTTTATTTTTGCAGTTAAAGCATCTCTTAACCCTGCTTTAATTTCCTCTGATGCAGTTAACTCATATAGAAACAACTCTGCTTTTTGTTTCACAGTTTTATAGAAATCATCACTATATTTGTCATATACTTTTGTATCAAGTATATTCATCAGTTTATTTTTAGTTCTTAGCTCCCTTAATTGAGAACAAACAGCATCTGCCAGTCTCACCTTTATCGCGTTTAATAGTTTATTACAGTCATTGCCAAAAAGACCAGTGGCTAGGTCTCCTATGGTCTTATCACTTTCACATAACTTGCCCAGATTGTTTTTAATCCATATCTGCAGATGTCCATTAATTTTATCAATTGATAGAGCTTCTGTAACTATTTTAGGTGATAAAAGATGAACTCCTATGGTTTCCCCTACACTCTTTGCTATTCTGCTCTTTTCCTTTGGGATAAGGCCTGGTGTAAATGGTACATGCACACCTAAAATTTTTATCTCATGATGAGGCCTAAATAGCATCTTTATTGCAAACCAGTTGGTAATATATCCAATAATCGCACCAACAATAATTGGTATTATAAATTTCATATTTCAACCTCTAATCTTAATATAGTACATTACAGCACATTACAGCACATTACATTACAGTACAGTACATTATAGTACATTATAGTATAGTACAAAACTGTTCTGTTCTGTATTAATAATAAATAATATAACTTTAATATAGTTTTAGCACAAAATCAAATTAGTTTCAAATACAAATTTTTACTGATGGGTACATTTACTGAGTTTGAAGAAATATTTACAAGGGGCTGTCGTTACAGTGCTTAGAGCCTTTAAATTCAGCTATGGGCAAAATCAAACTCACAAAATAATCTAAATAAAAGGATTGTAATATTTTGTTCAAACACTGATTTTGCTCTCCCTTCGCTTAGATACGGGGAAACCCTTCAGCATGAAAGGAATACCTGTTACTTGAGAGAAGAGTTTCCCCTGCCTAGCTACAGCATCCTCCACTTATGCCCCTTACCAATATTTTCTTTAAATAAATTAAATGTACCCCTTACTAATTGAAAACTTCAAACTTGAACTTGAGAAGTGTCCCCATAATTATAGAGAACTTGAGAAGTGTCCCCATAATTATAATTATAATCAGAGAAGTGTCCCCATAATTGGACAAGTGACCCGTATTTGGTCTTTTTTCTCATTGATTTGTTGTGTAAAACATAGTAATATGGTGGAGAAAGGCGGGAACTGATATGAAACTTTTAAAATTACTTAAAGACCTTGTATCCGGTCTTTATGCAAGTGTCAAACGTTTTCCCGTGACTATAGGGTTAACTTCAGCAGTTTCGATTTTGCTAATAATTATTACACAAAATGAAAGTAATTTTACGAATGAATTAAGGGACAGTCTTAACCGTATTGCCATGATACTGACCCTGGGGGCACCGCTTTCTCTTTGTATCAAGCTGGCTTTTGAAAAATATGAAAATGTACATTTAGTCTATAAAGCCACCAAAGATAGAGAAAAGGCAAATCAGCAAGTGTCAGACAATGCACCATCTGAAATTACATCGCATAAGATTATAGCGCCTAAGACCATAGCGCCTAAGACTATAGCGCCTAAGACTATAGCGCAAAAAGCTATAGTATATAGAATATTAGCGTATATTTTTGGAGCAGGAGCGCTTGTTTTATACTATTTCTTTTTGCTGCCGAATTTTAGTATGGTTTCTATTTCCAGGTATTTGGCTTTTAGCATCGCACTTTACCTTGGATTTTTTTTCATTCCATACCTTCCTAATAGATCTGACTTTGAATTATATGTAATAAAGATTCTCTCACGCTTTTTTATTACGCTTATATATTCAGCAGTGCTTTATGGAGGGCTCGCAGCTATAATGTTTACATTAGATAAACTGCTGTCTGTACCTATACAAAGCCGCTACTATTACTATGTCTGGCTTATCATCGCAGGGGTTTTTGCTCCTTCCTACTTCCTGGCCGGGCTCCCAGCCAGTGCCAATGGGCTTCATGTTTCCAGCTACCCAAAGGCTCTCAAGATTCTTCTCTTATATATTGTGATGCCTATTATCACCGCATATACACTGATTTTATATACGTATTTTGCTAAAATAATAATTACTTTACAATGGCCTGTAGGTCTTGTTGCTCATTTGGTAATCTGGTATTCTGTTATAAGCACAGGTGTTATTTTTCTTGTTTCTCCTCTGGTCAATGAAAATAAATGGGTAAAGAATTTTACATTTTGGTTTATTAAACTGATTATACCAGTCATGATAATGATGTTTGTTGCAATAGGTATAAGACTAAAAGCATATGGCATAACGGAAAACAGGTATTTTTTAGTAGTTCTGGGATCATGGGTATTGGGTATAATGATTTATATAAGCTTTACCAATGCTAAAAAGAATATCATATTGCCGGTTTCCCTGGCCCTTATTGCAGTATTAGCAGTGTCAGGTCCATGGAGTAGCTACTCGGTATCTAAATTTAGTCAGAATAAAAGATTAGAAAATATTTTAACAAGAAATGGGATGCTGAAAGACGACCAAATAATGAAAAATGGTATTGAAGTTCCTGATACTGATAAAATTGAGATAAGCCAAATTATAACATACTTTGAACGTAATCATAAATTAAGTGATGTTAAATATCTTCCTAGTGATTTCAAAATGGAAAATTTCGAATATGTACTCGGTTTTCCATATACCTATAATGCATATGAAAGGCCGGCAGAAAAGTTTTTTGCATATAGTTCATATGATTGGTCAAAGCCGGTTGACATAGGAGGTTATGATTACCTGATAGACTCTAGAGGTCTATACTCAGAAACTGAACTAATAGTTGATAGCATGCGTATTAATTATGATTTTAATAGTACCAGCTTCCGGATTCTTTATGGTGATGACGAAATATACGGCAAAACCTTGTCTGATTTTGGTACACAGCTATTTTACAAATATGGGACAACTGAGAAACAGAAAGTAAATCCGGACGATATGTACTTTGTTGAAGAAAACGACAAGGTTAAATTAAAATTTGTGTTTATGAGTGTATACGGAGAAAAAGATTCCTCCGCAGGTAATGCTAGAATTAGTTCTATGGAGTTCTACATTTTGATTAAATTAAAAGGCGCACCTACTCAGTAATAATCTTGAGCACCTACTCAATAATAACCTTTCCAGTTTTGAAGGGAATGACAAAATCGAAACCCATTTCATCCTTGTATTTGTTATAGGTTTTGCGCCACTCTATTGAATAATTGCTTCCATATTTAACTACAACAAGCTCTGTATCATACCAAATAGAAGATATAACAGGCGGCTGTGGTACGGTTTTTATTATCCGATGTGCGGTTGTAATAAAACCACCATCTTCAGTAGGTACAATATTACCAGGAGAAAACTTTATATCCTCAAGTTCTTTCTTAACATTTCCATATTTGTCAATAATAATTATTATTCCTTGATTTTGCTTTCCTGTTCCTATCACTATATCACCATTATTTAATACAGATAATGTCTGTCCCCAGTAATTGTTGAACAGGTGTGTTTTTTCGAATATTTTCTTTCCATTTTTATCAAGCTTCATAAGGAATCCATCAGGCGCAGCATTACTTCCGCTACCAGCAGCAATACCTGAAACATGACCACCTACAACATATATAAAGCCTTCTGATATGGCAGGTGGCATAGTAATAAATTTCTTTTTATCATTTTCATGGACAACCCACTTCAAATTAAGGTCGTTATCTATACAGGCGACAAATTCCACGTTATTATATTCTACTTCCTTGGTGTTTGCGGCAAAGTCACCATCTTTAGACTGAGTTCTGCCATTTATTATTATCCCAATCTCTTCATCGTACCTGGCATTATAAAGATTATCAAAATCACTTCCTCCGAAACTCTTTTGATTCAATATATTCCCTGACTTATCAAGTTTTATAACAACTATATCATCAGAAGCGTCCCCATTTAGTTCATTTGTTTGAGAAGCGTCCCCATTTAGTTCATTTGCTTGAGAAGCGTCCCCATTTAGTTCATTTGCTTGAGAAGCGTCCCCCTTTGTTTGCCGACCGGCTTTACTGTAGCATTGGCCCACAATAATAATTTCATTACTGCTAGTTATGAAGATATTTTGGAAAAGAGAACCTGAATAATCGTCAAAATCACTTTTCCAAAGCTCAGTCCCAGATTTATCACATTTTATTATGTAACTCTTTTCGTATACCATCTGGTTATCTTTTGTTCGGGGATAAGTGTTTACTGAAAATAAGAAGCTATCATCATGGTAGACTAATAAATTGTTCAATTGTCCAGAATAGGTTTTATAATCATATATCTTTTCCCAAATAACCTTACCATTCTTATCAAGTTTCCGAATTTTAGGAACTTTTTCCGCATCCCATGAATCAGAAGATTTCTCATCAAGACTTAACATATTTCCATATAAATAACCATCGGTAGTCTCTCTTATTACATTGCCATACATTCCTATGTCAAACTGGAGTTTTATTTCAGGTACTGAATATTTATTTATATCATCAAGTCTTATATAGGAATCGGGCATAGCACCTTTTACTGCACACCAATTGCTTTTATCTCCCCAAACATGGTAATATGGATTATTACTATCATTATCACTATCACTACCACTAATATAATCGATGTCATTATCAACGTCATTGCTGTGATTATAAGTATTTAAACCGGAACATGAAGTCAATATCATCAATATCGATACAAATATTGTTAGTATGATGATAGTAATAACTATAATAATAGATTTGTGATATTTTGCAAACATAATTCTATCCTCCCACTTAGCCCATGCGCAGTAAGTTTTTGCTATCTCTATTTTTGCATTTTTTTATCCTTCGGCCCTGCCCTCAACTCTGCCCTTTTCAATGCCTTCTTCAATGCCTTCTTCAATACCTTCTTTAATGCATTCTTCCTGACCTTGCTTTTTCATCTCTTCCATCTTATCCCGTATTGCTATCCCAACAGCATAAACTGTTTCGTCTGTCTCCTTCTTCTCATCTATTACTTTTTTTAATATATCAGATTCTTCTTTTGTCATCCCATGCGTTGCAACCTTTTCAAACTATGTTCTAAACAGTTCAAAATCTTCTTCGCTCATCTTCTTTCGCTCATCTTCTTTAATAGATCTACCAGTTTTCCAACCTTCTAATCATTTCATCATATTGCAGTTTTTGATCTATGTAAAACACAACACCTATTAAATTGCTAAGCTGTAATAATTCTTGCTCTTTATATCTTGCTACATCAAAGGGTATATATTTAAAGTTCAGCAGAAAATCACCAAATAATTCGTTTGACGCAAGCGTTTCACTAAAGCAGCCACTTGCTGTCCAATTGTAACATCCATTATAACATACACATGGTACAATCGCAGGGAGCTTAATATCTTTGCTTGCTGATTCTTTTTCTCCTGTATCCTTTAGAATGGTCCTCCAGATTTCCAGCATATATTGCAGTAACCTGTATGGGATTTTGTAGTCTACAGTACTTTGGGGCTCCAATAAAATGTAGTAGAATACTTCTCTTCCATTCACTTTAACTTTATATACCAGGTCTACTTCCTTCCCTTAAAAATCATAGATCATATGTTATATCAGGCTCTAGTACCCATAGGTACTCCATGATTTCACTTCCATTTTACAATATTTTGATTTGATTTTCAATACATTGCTTCAATACGGGTGCATTTACTTTCTATGATACAAAATATAGAAAATGCACCCCCTTCAATACATTGCATCGAAACAACGATAACCTTCAATATACAAATACCAATACTATTAATTGTTGTATTTGGTGCTGTTGTATTTGGTGCCAGGCTAAAAACACAACGGAACCGTTTTATTTTTAACCTGGCATCATACTTAAATAAATGATATTATATGTTTATGGAATATGTGTACATAGGAGGGATTCTATTGGCAAGAACAAGCATTAAACCTTCGTTCGGTGAGGAAGTTGGAAACGCTATAACTCATGGTGTAGCAT
>DAOSDD010000242.1:0-6342 GCA_035362115.1 Clostridiales bacterium
CTGAAGTGAATATTATACATGGAAATCGTTTCTTGCCATATTTTTCTTCAAATATTGAAAATGCACCCTGTAGTATCTTTTGTGCGTCTATACTTCACAAAACAAACTTTTATTATTATAATATAGGTGTATGACTAATGGGGGGGTTGGAATGAAAAATATTATAAGCTTTGAATCATTAGACCGGGAAGAATATAGTCATATACCGCTGTTAAAAATGTCAGATAATAATCATGGCGGATTGCCTATATTCGTACGGAAATATACCTTGAACTCCTGCAATAAGGGTCAGCTACACAGACATGAATTTATGCAGATAAACTATGTTTGCCAGGGAAAAGGAGGCCATTACATTAACAAGCAGGAATTCAAAATTATTAAAGGGGATATATTTGTGATTCCTCCATATATACCTCATACTATAAAAACAGATGAAGATTCAAATATACAAATATTCGAGTTTGAGTTTGTCCCTGAATTTGTTAATCAGGATTTTGAAAGTATAGCAAATATTGAGTCATTCTTTGATTTTGCTTATATTGAACCCTTTTTAGTTAGTGAGAGTCAGGTTAAACCACGTTTGAACCTTGTAGGTAAGATTCAGAATGAGGTTGAGAATATTCTTACCGAAGTGTTATCCGAGTATAATGAAAAGAAGCCTGGATACCTGCTCGTTATTAAATCCCTATTGTTAAAACTTCTGGTTATGGTAGGACGTGAGTTTACAAGGGATCTGGAGAATTCAGAATCCCGTACGGCATTCGACAGACATAGAGATTCCATTTTTGGAGCAATAAAGTATATTGATGAACATTTTGCTGAGGACTTAAATGTAGAAGAGGTTGCAAAAAAATTCATGCTATCCCAGTCATATTTTAGTTATTTATTTAAAAGCATAACATCCAAGACTTTTACAGAATATGTAAACGATATACGTATATCAAAGGCTATGGAGCTTTTGAAGGACTCAGACAAGAGGGTGCTGGAGATATGTTATGAAGTAGGTTTTAATAATGTCAACCATTTTAACCGCTTGTTCAGGCAGCAGACAGGTATATCTCCGCTGGCTTATCGCAAGCAGAATCCAGAAAAACACAATTAGTGCTTTAATTTCAATAAGCGCTTTAATATCAATTAGCGCTATAGTTTAAATTAGCGCTTTAATATCAATTAGAGCTATAGTTCAATTAGCGCTTTAGTTACAATTGGCTCTTTAATATTCAGGCATATCTTAATTATAACGAGATGATAGATATCCACCACCTTTGAAAAATTTTCTACTGATGCATTATAATAGAATATGTCAATTGAATAGTTAAATGTGCAAAGATAATGTATATTTAATATTTTATAATATAATTGTAAAGATAATAATGATTGAAGTTATAATACAAAATTTTTGTAATTAAAAGCAGTATAAAAAAGCAATATAATGAAAAAGTATTTTAAGATGTATTAGTTGGAATGTGTTTAAATATGTGAGTAATCAAGATTATATGATTAAATAATATAGGAGGGTTTTAATTATGGCAGAAAAACTTGCTTTATTTGGAGGACCAAAGTCAGTACAGTCTGACGCTGGCGATATGTTTGTATGGCCGATTATTACAAAGGAAGATGAAGATGCTGTATTGGATGTACTGCATAAAAGAGCTATGTCCGGTACAAGTATTACAAGGCAGTTTGAAAAGGAATTTGCTGCATGGCAGGGTACAAGATATGCTTTAGGTTTTAGCAGTGGTACTGCAGCTATACAGACAGCTATGTATGCATGCAAGGTGGGAATTGGTGATGAAATTATAGCTCCAAGCGTAACCTATTGGGCTTCAGCTACTCAAGCATATTCACTTGGTGCAACACCTGTTTTTGCAGAAATCGATACAGATACTCTTTGTATTGATCCAAAGGACATAGAACATCGTATAACCGATAGAACAAAAGCAATTGTTGTAGTTCATTATTTGGGTCATCCTGCAGATATGGATCCTATTATGGAAATTGCACGCCGTCACAATATAAAAGTAATTGAAGATGTTTCCCATGCTCAGGGAGGACTGTATAAAGGCCGCAAGGTTGGTACAATAGGTGATGTAGGTGCTATGTCTCTTATGAGCGGAAAATCCCTTGCAATTGGTGAGGGAGGAATGCTCGTAACTGATGATGTAGAAATTTATGAAAGATCTCTTGCTTTTGGACATTATGAAATGTTCCGTGCAGATGAAATTCAGACAGAGTATTTAAAACCATTGGCAGGGCTTCCTTTAGGCGGTTATAAGTATCGTATGCATCAAATGAGTTCTGCTGTAGGCCGTGTTCAACTTAAATATTATGATCAGCGCTGTGAAGAAATCCGTAAAGGTATGAATTATTTCTGGGATCTTCTGGAGGGAGTACCTGGATTAAAAGCACATCGTACATCTGAGGATTCTGGTAGCAATATGGCAGGCTGGTATGCACCTCATGGAATATATAAAGCTGATGAACTTGAAGGATTATCAGTAACAAGATTTACAGAAGCTGTAAGGGCAGAAGGTGTAGAATCATGTTATCCAGGATGCAACGCTGCACTTCATACACATGCTTTATTTAATACTGCTGATGTATACGGCCATGGTAAGCCAACAAGAATAGCTAATTCCAACAAGGATGTAAGAGAATTTGACAAGAGTCTGCCTATAAGTGAGAAAATTGGCTCCATGATATATGCTATACCATGGTTTGTACGCTACAGACCTGAAATAATTGAACAGTATGCAAAAGCATACCGTAAAGCAGCAGAAAATTATAAAGAATTGCTGAAGGATGATCCAGGCAACCCGCCAAGATTGGGTGGATGGCACTTCTTTAGACATCGTTAATTAATAGAATGTATTTATAATTGAATAGAACAATATGTTATAAGCCCCTGTTGCAAAAAACGCAGGGGTTTATTTTTTCTAATAAATCGGGTTATCTACATAAGAATGGGACGGAAGAATGGGCGGAGCTATCGAGCTACCCCTGAGAAAATATGGAGATTACTAGAGTGAAAATTTAATTTGCTCTCGGGGTTTCATTGAAAGTTTTATAATTCCCACTGAATAAAGTACAGAATAGAGATTTTAGAACAAAGGGAGATATGCTGGATGTTTATAGGAAGGGAACAGGAACTCAATGATCTAGAAATGATGTATCAAAAAGATAATTTTTAATGTGCTATTATATATGATAGAGGACGGGTTGGAAAAATCAGACTTATACAGGAGTTTATTAAAGGGGAAAAGGCATTTTTTTTCAGCGATAGAATCTAACATGTATAGGAATCTGGAACAATAGAGCAAGGTCATATACAGTATAACATTACCGAGGATGAAGTCACTTCCAGCTTTCGGTAAGCAGGTGTTAGGATATCAAAGCCCTTTATATGGACGGCAGAAAAAATAGAAAAAAGACATTTTACAAATTGGAAGATACTATGTTTGTTTTCTGGTATCGTTTAGTGCTTCCTAACCTATTTTTAATACAATCGGGAGAGGGAGAATACCTTTATGATAGTATTTTGTTGTTCTAGATGAGTTATATCGGGATATATAGAATATATGTCATAGGGCTTTTGGCTTTTTCGATATATTGACATATATATAAAACCCATTTATAATAAAAGTGTTGATAAGCCAAGTGACAATTATTCAAACTTAATTGTGAACCATGTGGGCAATTAACTCAGCTGGTAGAGTGTCATCTTGACGTGGTGAAAGTCGGGGGTTCGAGCCCCTCATTGCCCACCAAATGTAATGAGCGAGATTGATACAATTAAGGTTTGCCTGCAACTACTGAATCTCCGTAGCTTGGGTCATTGCAGAACCTGGAGTTTGGATGCCTGCACTGGTATCCATATCATCTATCTCTGTCTGCTTTACCCACTGGCTTAAAGTATTCTTGGGTACACCTAATTCTACAGCTGCTTTTGTGTTCCCTATCTTTCTCATAAGTTTTACCGCTTCTGTCTTGTAATCTTTTGTATACTGCTTAGCTGTTATTTTACATTATCTGACATAAATAACCTCCGTTTTTTCCTGTTCCTATACTATTTGTCCGAGGTCTTTGTGTCAAGTATTAGTATAGAAATTATGTTAAATAAAATTAAACAGACTAGTAGTCCACGGCAGAAAAATTAGATGCAATTATATCCCTAATGGAAGCTACAGGTCGTATGAAAGATTTTTTATGATATATATTATTTAGCAACAAACTTTAATTTTGATGGGAGGAAGCTTCAAAGAATATAATATTTAAAACCCTGCCATTTCAATAATAAGAGAAAAATAAAAAAATTATGAAATTGGGTATAATACTATTATAAATATTTTGGATTCGATAGAGGAAATACTGAAAGTATAGGGCTAATTAATATTCCAAAAGATAAGGTTAATTTTAATATTGCACATTGTGTTACATTGTGGTACCCTATAAATAGGAGGATGGTGATGTAGATATGAGTACTGTTACTGTAAGATTGAACGAGGAAGAAGCAAAAATATTTAATGAATATTCAAAATTACATGGGGTTCCATTGTCAACTTTATTCAAAAAAACCCTTGAAGAAAAAATGGAAGATGAACTTGATATGCAGGTTATAAAAGAATATGAAAAAAGTCTTGAAAATGGCTATACTGAAACCTTTACCCATGAAGAAGTCAAAAAAATGTTAGGTATGTAAATATGAAATACCAAGTTTTATATACAAAAAAAGCAATAAAACAATTATCAAAAATAGACGTAAATCAAAGGCATATAATTTTAGCATGGATAGAAAAGAATTTGGTAGGAATAGATAATCCTATGATTTATGGAAAAGCCTTAAAAGGCAATTTGAGAGACTACTGGAGATATAGAATTGGGGATTATAGAATAATAACAGAAATAAATGATGATGAAATTAAAATAATAGTAGTGGGAATAGGTCATAGAAAAGATATTTATGAAAGGCTTTAAAACCTGTTAAAGAGTGAGGAAACTACAGATAATAAAAAGGAAAAGATATAATTAAATGCCCCTGCTGCAACGATGGAAAAATGAAAACAGTCCGATGTGGTATACTCAAAGCTAAAATTGTATCAATCTGACTTACTATAGACACAACTATTACCGGCGCTAAGGTTTTTAGACCTTTAAATTATAGAAAAAGACTAGCTCCATTAAAGAGGCAGTCTTTTTCTATATTCCCGTGGCGGCAGTCCCTTTATTTTTTTAAACATTTTAGAGAAAAGCAGCGGATCTTCATAACCTACAGACCTAGAAATGTCGCCGATTGTAAGGTTGTAATTTGCCATTAAATCACAAGCCTTGTTAATCCTGTAATCGATCAAATAATTCTGAGGACTGGTGTTAAAAAATTCTTTAAAAATTGAACCCATATAACTGCGGTCCAGACCAAGATAAGCTGCTATTTCTGAAACACTTATCTTTCTGGAATAATTAAGTTCAATAAACTCAATCAGTTTCTTTATGTATACCTCCTTCCTGTTAACAGTTACATTATATGAAGAAGCTTGTTCATTTTCTTCAATAAGCTTGGAAAGAAAGCTGTAAAACAAACCAAGCAGCTTCATCTCTCTTCCGTTTTTAATATTTTTTGTTTCTATCATTTCTTTAAAGCAGGTTTCAATATAATCATCTTTAGTATAGGTAAAAATCGGGTTATCCCAGCTAAGATTAGCCTGCTTAAGGTAATCCTCTGCTTTTAGTCCATGAAACCCTATCCAGGTGTAATGCCAGGGCAAGCCTATATCCGCCTGGTAAAAAGTTACTATTCCGGGGCAAATAAGGAATCCTTGTCCTTTACTTAGTTTGTATGTGGTATTTCCAACCTGGAAAACACCATTTCCCTCCGTTACATAGTGAATAAGGAAATGATCTCTTACTGCCGGCCCATAAAAGTGTCCGGGTTTGCATTTCTCGGTCCCGCATTGATACATATTTAAATCTGTAAGGTTTAGCCTGTTAATAGGCACAACTTCTATCATAACAGGTTATCACATCCTGTCTGTATTATAAGGTATACTAGCATTATACCATATTAGTATAGCAATGTACCATTTACTTTGTAGTATAAATTGTTAAAATATTAGTATAGTAGTTCTATGCAACGCAATGATAGCCCATGATGAATAATTCTTCATACATTTTGATGAATAGTGAGGTGTAAAAGTCTATGAAAAAAATTGCATTTATTGGAGCAGGCAGCTTTGGCTTTACAAGGTCTCTTGTACGTGATATTCTTTCATTTCCGGCATTCGCTGATTGTACTCTGGCTCTTATGGATATTGATGATGAAAGACTTTCCTACATTAAGAAAGCCGT
>DAOSDD010000243.1:0-6332 GCA_035362115.1 Clostridiales bacterium
AATGTATCTATAAAAGGCCCGGTACTCATAGTAATCCTAGTACTTCTGGTACAACTGGTACTTCTGGTACAACTGGTATTCTGGAGGGATATCGCTACATAGATAAAATAGTCCCAATAAAGAAAACAATTCTAGCAAATGCTATATTAGGCTTTGGAGTCATATCAGTAAATATGGCTTTCTACCCCTTTGCTTTTGACAACCTGAAAGTTACAGAAAAAGGTTGGGGTCTTATGATGTCAATATTTTATAGTTCTAATCTTATATCTATGGCAATATCACTATGGCTTAACAAAAAAATCAGCTGTATAAAGAGGAAAAGAGTCATTTATGATGCAATCATATATATTTCCCTTATAACTATATCATGCATATGGTTTGTCTATAGCCGAACATATAGTCTTCCATTAATATTAATTGTTCAATTACTGGAAGGTGCGCTAATATCCCTATGCGCTATTCTGCTTATGTCAAAGCTTCAGTCGGTTACTGAAGAAGGCATACTCGGAAGAGTAACCGGAATAAATGATTTTATCACCTCTATTAGCAAAATTGCCGGTATATTCCTAGCTTATAATATCATTAAAAGACGTTCTCCAATATATGTCTTTCTATTTAACTCTACTTGTTTCTTAATATTTGCCTTATACAATCTTGTTTTATAGACTTTTCCTTATATAATATTGTTTTTCCTTTTTCAATGTATCAGACGCATGAAATCACCAAATTGATTGGACCGGCATATACATATTCTGTTTATCTCATAATTTCCAGCCAACCCATCGTAAACACCTTTTTTTGTATTGACAGCATAGCTATAATGTTTTGCTGCAATATCCGCTACTTTCTGATTATAGCAACCATATGGATAGGCAATGGTATATACAGGTTCTCCTGTTATTTCTTCTATAATCGCCTTTGATTCCACAAATTCATTTTCAAGTTCTTCTTCATTTAATTTATCAAGTTCAGGATGACTTAACGTATGACTTTGAAATGATATAATATCTTTCATTTCTTTTATCTGAGCTTCATTCAAATAGCCCGGTTTATTTACATATCCTGCCACCATAAATACAGTTGCCTTAAAGTTAAACTTTTTTAGTATAGGATGGCTATATGGTAGTTGTCTACATAGCCGTCATCAAATGTAATTATAACCGGTTTTTTATATTTCCAGTAACTGCTTACCTCATTAAAATGCAGAGGTGTATATTTCCTTTTTGACATGTATTCTATTTGTTTGTAGAATTCTTCAGGTTTTACAAAAAGTTCCTCTATGCCTTTAATATTATTATTTACAGCATGATATGCAAGTATAATAACACCTTTCCTTGCACCCGTACCCTTCATAATAAAAATTGGAGAAAGAAACATTATTATTACTATAATCTTAAGTTTTATGTTTAAACCAGTGTGCACCAAATCACCATCTTTTTAAATAGTATATACACAATTATTTATTTAAATTCATACTATAAAGCATGAATCTAATTGTTATATGTTTTGTTTTATACAGTTTTGTTTTATACAGTTTACTTTATACATACAGCTTTACTATATGTGGCTTCATTTTATGCAGCTTCATTTTTATACAACTTTATTTTATACAACTTTTTGCTTTATATAACTTTTTGCAGAAAATTGCATAGCAAACTCGCTTCTTTCAGGATTCAGGGGGAGCTTGCAATCTCTCACTGAATAAAGTTGTAATTATAATTTGGCTAAACAATATATTAAGGAGGATTCCCGATTTGTATAAACTTGATCAAAATAGTACTCCATTGTTTGACGCTCTTAAAAAATATGTAGATGATAATGTAATCCCATTTCATGTGCCTGGTCATAAAAAAGGTCGCGGCATACCTGAGTTAAAAGATTATATAGGTGATTTAGCTTTGAATATGGATGTAAACGGGATGGAGGATCTGGACTTTATAAATAGCCCCACTGGGGTTATATATGAATCCGAAGCTCTTATGGCTGAAGCATATAAGGCAGAAAATGCATTTTTTCTTGTAAATGGTTCAAGTTCCGGTGTTCAGACTATGATCCTGAGTACATGTGAACCCGGAAGTAAAATTATTATCCCCAGAAATGCTCATAAATCAACTATAGGTGGAGTAATTCTCAGCGGTGCAATACCAGTATATGTACAACCTGAAATTAGCCGAAACATTGGTATTGCAATGGGTACACCCCTTAGCAGTATAAAAAATGCAGTCAGGAAAGAACCTCATGCAAAAGCAGTATTCATAATTAATCCTACATATTATGGAGTAACTTCCGATATTAAAGCTATCATAAATATAGCTCACACACATGGTATGGCTGTACTTGCGGATGAAGCCCATGGTGCCCATATGCCTTTTCATAAGGATTTTCCTGTAACAGCTATGGAAACAGGAGCAGATATAAGTACAGTAAGTATTCATAAAACAGCCGGCTCATTGACACAGAGCTCGGCGCTGCTTCTAAAAAGCAAAATTGTTTCATCTGAAAAAGTGAAAGAGGTATTGAATCTAACATATACTTCCAGTGCGTCTTATCTGCTTATGTGTTCACTGGATATAGCAAGAAAGCAAATGGCTGTTAAAGGAGCCGAAATTCTTGAAGAAGTTCTTGGTTTAGCCAGGTGGGCAAGGCAGGAAATTAACAAAATTGATGGGCTTTATGCATTTGGCAAAGAAATTATAGGTTCACCCGGCTGCTGCAACTTTGATGAAACTAAAATTGGTATTAATGTAAGAAATCTCGGATATACAGGTTATCAGATAGAATCAATGCTTAGAAAAGAATATAACATACAGATTGAAATGTCTGATCTGTACAATATCCTTGCATTAATTACCATAGGGGATAGAAAAGAGGATGTGGCAAGCTTAATTAATGCCCTTAAGGATATTTCTTCCAAGACTGAAATTAGAGAGTTAAAGAACTGCCTAATATTACCTCCTGTTCCTGAAATGATTGTATCACCACGAGATGCATTTTACAATTCGAAGAAAATAGTAAAACTAGAAAATGCAGAAGGAGAAATTGCCGGTGAAATGATTATGGCATACCCTCCTGGAATACCTGTTATCTGTATTGGTGAAAGAATAACAGACGATATTATTGACTACATCAGGATACTAAAAGGTGAAAAGTGCAAACTGCAGGGTACCTGTGACCCACATGTAAACTTTATAAGGGTATTGGGAAAGGAGTCAAATTAGCTATGCCAGTCTGCCGGTCATGGGGCAGCCACCGAGAACATGAATTAAGGGGGACAGTTCTCTCGATTATGGAGTATGGAGGACTGTCCCCCTTTAATATGGAGAACTGTCCCCCATATTTTGCTCTCGATTATGCAGGACTGTCCCCCGTATTTGCTCTCGATTATGCAGGACTGTCCCCCGTATTTGCTCTCGATTATGCAGGACTGTCCCCCATATCATTTTAGCTACAATAATGGACTCAAGAGTAAGATTTCTTCATTTTGCCTATATATAACTGGAAACTGGGAAATTGGTATTGGGTTCGTACCCCTGCCAACTTCAATTGTAAAACCCGGTCGTCCATACTCCTGTATGAACCAATCCTTGTACCCGGCATAAGCAGCTTCTCCTGGACCTCCTACAAGAGCATATCCGCTAATTTCGGAAAATATATTACCAATAGTTATAGATTCTGGTGGAGCAAGGTTTTCAAACTGCCAATATATCACTTCACCTTGTGTATGGTAAGCTATTACCATGTTAAAATTATGGTTTCTGGTAAAATTGGCCATAGCGATTGTTTCAGGCTCTGATAGAGGTTCTTCTCCTCCATAATCTCTCGGAGCTGGACCTGTTATTCCCTGCTCAATTTGATTTTGCTTCTCTTTTTCCCAGCTGGCAGGATAGTTTACATTTAAGTCTACGCCCCTGATATTGGCCTTCCAAACCCATGGTAAAGGCAAGCCTGTTTTATTAAGGAGCGCCGCCTGTCTGTACGCAGGATCAGTATAATTGGGCCAGTAGTTCACAAGATCCACTCCATCAGGATTGACCATTGGAACTATATATATACTGCTTGTATTATATAATTGAGGTATATTATATCCTCTTATACTCCCTCCGGTAGAATATGCTTTACTGTAATTTTCTATGAATTTCATTAATAAAGGAGTAGTTATCCATTCATTTGCATGATGAGCCCCATTGTAGGAAACTTGTCTTCCGCCTCTCCCCAGTCTTATATAATATAGGTTTTTTCCCATTACACTTCTGCCTATAGTGCCTGTTTCAAGAAATGGATACCTCACTTTCAAGCCCTGTATTTGGCGTTCAATAATTTCATATGTGTAATCTATATCATCAAATACTATATCTATCCCATATGGAACAACAATTCTTTGTCCAGGTATAAGCATATTTGGATTAATACCAGGGTTCGCAGTTAATATAGCATTTACAGTAGTATAATATCTTCTTGCTATTTTATAAAAAGTATCACCGGGACGAATTGTATAGATATCATATCCTCTAAGGAGTCTTTCAAAAACAGCCCAGGTTTGGGGGCCTACAACACCATCAGCTGTAAGCCCATTATTCATTTGAAATTGAATTACCGCCTGCCGGGTAATTGAACCAAATATGCCATCTACAGCACCTGCATTATAACCTATCCTGTTGAGAAGGCTTTGCACAAGCTTTACATCAGGCCCGGTTGAGCCTAAACTTAAAATTTCTATTTTAACTCACCACTTTTCCTTTTTTCTATAAAAACTTCGTTCTAAAATCTTCATAATAGACTAATACTACGTCAATTTGGGAAGCGATGTCTTCCGGGATAATTTTTGATAGCATCGGGAAGATGTCGCACAGGGAAATGTCTCTAAGAAAGCCTTGCGACCCTTCCCTCAGATGCATTCCTTACGGGTCAGCAAAAATTACCCTCCAGAAATGCGCTTTCCATTGGCAGCATGACAAAGTAGTATTACTAATAGATTTTCTAAAACCTATATAATAACGGTCTACATAATCATAATATGAAAATTTCAAGAAAATGTTCATGGTAGGTTATGAAAGCGACTTGAGCTTCCGGAGAGCTTTTTCGAGGTATGCAGGCATATCTCCAAGCCAGTTTAAAAAGCTGTGATAGGCTCGGAATGTCCCAGGTGTCTTGAGAGCGAATACCGTGTTTCATGGAAGAACTCTGCAATTTTTGCAGGATTCTCCCATGAAATAAACTTATTTTTGAATAATAACTTTAGTACCTACACGGATATATTCATATAATTCTTCCACATCCTTGTTTCTAAGGCCTACACACCCCCATGTCCAATCCTTTCCAAATTCGGGAATGCTGCCACCGTGAATGCCTACTCCGCCTCCAAGAGCAGTACGCTGCGGAGGAATTTTACCTTTATTATATGCTGTCAAAATAGAATTATATGTCTGCTGATCAATTATCTCCTTGCCAAGTCCACGAGCAGCATCTTCAATATTTGGATAGCTAAGCCTCATCCACCTGGATCCAAGGTACATATCTGCAGGATTCAAAACCAGCTTTTCACATATATAGAATGTTCCTTCAGGGGTCCTATGATCGCCTGCAATTTCCTTATCTGCAGAGCCGCCATCACCCAGCTCCACATGGTATGATTTTAATATGCTTCCATTTGCATAAACCGAAAGAACATGATCGGATTTATCTACAAGGATTTCGAAAACTCCTGAAGATTTGTTAATGCCTTTATCGGCAATTATGGCAGCCAATGACCTGCCTGGAATTACCAGCACCTGTCCTGGGAAAATCAAATCGCCAGTAAGATTATTGGTGCTTTTTATCTCATTTATAGTAACTCCATATTTTCGTGCAATGAAATATAGACTGTCCCCTCTTGCGACAGCATATACATTACCATCCATTCTTGTATTGGCAGGTATTTTCAGCACCTGTCCCGGATATATTATATCTGAAATAAGCGAATTTTCACTTTTTAACTTACTCAAAGCAACACCATATTTGGTGGCAATAATATAAAGTGTATCTCCTTTTTGAACAGTATACTGAGTTATAGCTGTTGCCTTTTCAACTGCGTAAACTGCACTATTTCCCGTTATTACTGTTACAAATAACAAGCAAATAGAAAACAGTAATAAAACAAAAGTAATCTTTAACTTATTATACAGCATTTTATTTAGCATTACATTTTCCCCCTTTACTAAGAAAATATTGTTAACCAACAAAAAAATGTTGCCGGAATATTGTAACATGAATGCAGCATTAAATTCTATAGTAAATTAAGGTGCAAATGTATCGAAATGCATCTATTTGTATATGTTGTATAATTGATTACACTG
>DAOSDD010000244.1:0-6211 GCA_035362115.1 Clostridiales bacterium
ACACAGGTAGTTCAAATAATGTTTGTTACAATATTCTTGATGATAACAGGCATTATTGATGATAGATTTGATTTAAGTTCAAAATTGAAACTGGCGATACATTCTCTTGCTTCTTTAATTACTGTTTTAATGGGAATCAGATTCAACATATCCGGCTTGCCGATTCCTGATATAATAGTAACTGTAATATGGATTTCTGCAATAATAAATGCTGTTAATCTCATAGATGGGCTTGATGGCCTTGCTGCGGGAATAACAACAATTTCCTGTGCAGGCTTTTGTACAATTGGACTCATATATAATTCAAGTATTATTGTATTTCTGTCAGCTGCTATCGTGGGCTCGTGCCTGGGGTTTCTCAAATACAATTTCAGACCCGCCAAAATATTTATGGGTGATACCGGAAGTATTCCACTTGGCTATAATCTTGCTGTCATAGGAATACTGTGTCAGAATCTTATTGTAAATGTAACTTCATCAACAAAACCAATGACAGTAATTTCAGGTAGTACAGTGCTAATAATACCAGCCATCATACTTGGAGTTCCCATATATGACATGACCTTGAGCATCTTTAGAAGGGTTGTGAATAGGAAACCTATTTTTAAACCGGATAGAAGCCATTTTTACAATCTTATGATGGAGTTGAAAGGGCTGAGTCATAAAAAAACGGTCCTTGCCATATACTTAGTTTCTTTTTTTCTTTCCTGCATTTCTATATTATTGGTCTTTTTAAATAGTGTATTAAGAGTTGCAGTTATTTGTGTATTAACAATAGCAGCTGCATTTCTAAGCTATCTTTTGAATTTTATACGTGTAGATTGAAATATAAAGCTAAATTGAACAAATATTTGAAACATTTTATAAGTGAAATGAATATTATGCTACTGATAAGAATTATTATGTCAACATAAACAGTAGCATAATTGTAATATACCTGTATTAACCATAACACATAGGAAGATATCAGCAAATACTAATAAAATGATGGAGTTGCAAAGATGGTTTATATAGAACCTGAACTTATTGAATGGGTAAAATATGAGGGTGCATTAATACCTGATGTGCCTCCCCATATTGAAGTGAAAATGTCAAATGAGTACGCAAGGTACTTATTTAAAACATATAAACCTTATTTTATAAGGTGGGTAAGTGATTTTGACTGCAGTCACGAAACAGAATGGTGGTATGTAATCAAAGAAAAAGAGATAAATAACAATGAGCTGGAATATAGCAAATATTTTAGACGCTATCTAAAATGCGGTTTAAAAACTTGTGTTGTAAAGAAGATCGATGCAGAGTATATTGCATATAATGGATACAAAGTCTATAAGAACGCTTTTAAAAGGTATGATACTTTCGAAAAACCAATTGATGAAAAAGACTATATGAGGCACATGCTTTCTTTTGTAAATAACTCCAATTACGAATTCTGGGGTGTATTTCATAAGAAGTCTAATGCTTTAATTGCATATAGTCAAAACCTTTTAAGAAATGACTGTTGTGAATATTCATCTATGAAGTTTGACCCTGAGTTTTTAGATTTAAGACCAAGTTATCCATTAATCTATGAAACCATCAAATATTATATAAATGATAAAAAATTAATATATGTAAGTTTCGGGGCCAGAAGTATATATCATAAAACTGCTATACAGGAATTTTTGGTCACTAGATGCAAGTTTAGAAAAGCCTATTGCAGACTTAATATTATATATAGCTTTAAAATTAAACTAATTGTTAATATACTTTATCCATTTAAAAATATTATTTCAAGTATTAATACAGGTATTACAAACAAAATAGCTGCGCTTCTTCAGCAAGAATACGTAAGAAGAAGCTTTTTAAATTAAAAAATAGCGACAATCCGGAGGGACATGATTATGGAAGGAATAGATGCAACAACAAACCCTGCAAAATCTATTAATAGCCAATTAGAAAAGTCTATTAATATTAATGAGCAAATAATTAAAAACAGAATAAAAAGAGTAAATATTGATGAGCTTTTAACAAGAAAACCTGTTATATTTGATATAAATAAACTATCATCATACCTTGAGAATCAGGTTGTGGTTGTAACGGGGGGTGGTGGATCAATTGGCTCCGAACTATGCAGACAAGTGGCATCTTATAACCTTCGCCGCTTGATTATAATAGACATTTATGAAAATAATGCTTATTATATCCAGGATGAATTGGCTTATAAATATCCTTACCTTGATCTTGAAATAGTAATTGCAAATGTAAGGGATAAAGAAAGAATAGATTATATTTTTGACAAATTATGTCCTGATGTAGTTTTTCATGCAGCAGCACACAAGCATGTGCCCTTAATGGAAAAAAACCCTGGAGAAGCAATAAAGAACAATGTTTTTGGCACTCTAAATCTCGTAGAGTGTTCACACAAATATAATGTCAAAAAGTTTATCCTTGTTTCTACCGATAAAGCAGTAAATCCCACCAGTATTATGGGCGCTACTAAAAAAATTGCAGAAATGATAGTACAGGTATATGATACTCAAAGTGAAACAAAGTTTTCAGCGGTTAGATTTGGCAATGTACTCGGAAGCAGCGGAAGTGTTGTACCACTTTTTCAGATGCAGATAGAACGGGGAGGGCCTGTTACTGTTACACACCCTGATATTACAAGATATTTTATGACTGTAGGTGAAGCCGTTCAGTTAGTAATACAGTCAGGAGATATGTCCTGCGGCGGCGAAATATTTGTGCTGGATATGGGTGAACCTATTAGCATTTACAAGTTGGCAAGAGACCTTATAGAACGTTCAGGTTTTATTCCTGATATTGATATAAAAATTATATTTACTGGGTTGAGACCTGGTGAGAAACTATATGAAGAACCTCTGCTTACCGATGATGGATTACAGTTGACACAAAACAGCAAAATATTAATAACAAGGCCTGATTTTCCGGATGTGGATACTTTAAAAACTCAAATCGAAATGCTGGATACAATTAATATAAATGACACTGCCCAAGTAAAAGCTTACATTAAAAAAGTTGTTCCTACTTACTTTATATAATGTATTTTTTTTTGGGTGTTATCTATAGTATAAATGAAGTATAAGTGTGAAATAGGAAGGGATCAAAATGCAGGAATGTAGTAACGATATTAGGCGTATTTTGAGTTTAGTAATGGCATTTGACAGGGATGGCTATAATGTAAAAAAAATAATAACTGCATTTGATAAAACAGGAATTATGGCGGAACACAAAACTGCCGGAAATTATGATACAGGACAGAAAAAGAAGGCATATTATCTGGAAGGCAGCAGTTACCAGATGGGATATTTGATGGGACTTCTTGCAGAAGAGGAAATATCACGGATGACAACTGATTTTACAACTAATATTATATCGGAGTTTATAGGTGTTAAAAAGCAAAAAAAACGCAGGCTTCTTGAAGAAGTCCTCATATCCATTTTGTATGGTTTTTTCAAAAGCTACTATTCAAACCTTCCAATAGAAATACAAGATGAAATACAGGGGATTTATGATGGGTGCAAAAAAAGCAACCCCGGAACTAAAGTAGATATAAAGCACCTTTTTGTTCTAAATGCAGGTATTGATGTTCTTTGCTCGGTGGTATACACGGGAAAATTGGCTGCAAGGGAAATACCGGGTTTAAAACCCTCCGATTTTAATCTGCCTATTATGTGTAACGCCTTTTCAATATTCGGAAGGCCCGCAGGAAACGGCCATTACCTGGGAAGAGATTTTATGTTTGCCACAGGGGGTGTTTTTCAAGATACAGCTGCCCATATAATATATAACCCCGAGAAACACAGGTATGAAAAAGGAGCTAATTACTATATTAATAATGACTACCATGCCAATAATAATTGTTGTGCCAAAACTGGTTGTAATGTTAATAATAGCTGCCATACTAGAACTAATAGCTATACTAACAACTATGCCAACAACTATGCCAACAACTATGCCAACAACTATGCCAATAACTATGCCAATGACTATGATGCCCTGCCTTTTGTAAGCGTTTCAACGCCTGGCATGGTTGGCAGCATATCTGCTATGAATATAAATGGAGTGGGATTCGGGGTGGATATGTCGCCGGCAGCCAACTGCAATCCCTCAAAAATAGGAACCAATTCCATCCTTCTGACACGTTTGTGTGCTCAATATGGCTATGATGCTAATAAAGCAGTAGAGATTATGAAAAATACTTCCAGAGGGGTATCCTGGAATTACATAATTGCTGATGGTATTAACGACAGGGCATGTATTGTTGAAGCGGGATATTCGGAAGCAAAGCCTGATTTTACAAAAATTCCCCCTTCAAAGTATACAAAACGGCTGCCTGATTTGGAGTTTATAGATAGTCATAAATCTGCAAAATTCGAAAAGGGGTTAATGGTACGATGGAATGATTATAAGTACCCTGAAGAGTATCTAAGTTTTAATGAGAGACTGTGGAAAAGCTACAGAGAAAGGTGCTTTTCTAAGAAAAAGCTCTATAATAACGCCTTTGAAGAAAAAGGATATATTAATACAAGTCATAGGGATAAGAATTGTCCATCTACTTTTTACTTTGCACCTCAAAGGGAGATTCACGATAAGATTGTAATAACAACCAATCATTATATCATCCCTGAAATGCGGTTTTATGGAATGAATCAATGGACATCAAGGGTGGTAGGAAACAAAATAAATGACATACAATGGAGGTACGATGAACTTAACAACCAGATACTCAATACCCTGGAGGAAAATGGATTAATTGATTATTCAACTGCCAAAAAGCTGATTGACTTTCTGGCACCCTACGGCAAATATCCCGCCTATTATGAAAACAATGCAAGGAGCAAGGATGGCAAACAGATAAGGATTGAAGGCTGTACATCTATTTTTGACCTTAAAAAAAGGAAAGTTGAAAGCCATTTTGGATACTACTGCGATGAGTGGGTAAAAACCACCTTACCACTGTACTTTTATTAGGGGATATTAGGGGACATTTCTCTATAATTACTATAATTACGGAAGGTATTGCATTTTGCGGCTAAAATACTCTATAATCAAAATGGGACATTCCTTGATATGAATCAAAAGGAGACATTCCTTGATATGGACGTTGAAGTGGACGTTGAAGGTATGCCGATAACCTTGAAGAGGGGGCTGTAATGTGCTTTTTAACTCACTTGAGTTTTTAATATTCTATCCGATAATAACCATACTATATTTTATACTCCCATACCGTGCAAGGTGGGTGCTTTTGCTTGCTGGAAGCTATTATTTTTATATGGCCTGGAGACCGGAGTATATTATTCTTATTATGATATCTACTTTTGTTTCCTATTTTACTGGTATTAAAATTGGACAGGCTAATAATAAGAGTACAAAGAAAAAATACTTGAACCTAAGTCTTTTAATTAATCTGGGATTGTTAATTGTATTTAAGTATTTCAACTTCTTTAATGATTCCTTAAGGACATTATTTACACAGCTTAATCTTCCTTATAATGTTCCCGGGTTTAATCTGCTTCTGCCTATGGGTATATCTTTTTATACCTTCCAGACATTGAGCTATTCTATAGATGTTTACAGAGGAACTATGAAACCGGAAACACATTTCGGAATATTTGCCCTGTATGTATCCTTCTTTCCTCAGCTTGTTGCAAGACCTATTGAGAGGGCCGACAGACTGCTGCCCCAGTTTTACAACAAAAACAAATTTGATTATGACAGAGTTACCAGCGGACTTAAGATTATGGCCTGGGGATTTTTCAAGAAGGTGGTAGTTGCTGACAGGTTGGGTATAGCTGTAAGCGCAATATATAATAATCCTGTAAAACACAATAGTATACAATTTATCATTGCTACTTTATTTTTTACATTTCAGATTTTTTGTGATTTTTCCGGATATTCTGATATAGCAATCGGAAGTGCCAGGATAATGGGTTTTGAATTAATGGAAAACTTTAAGAGGCCCTATTTTTCAAAATCTGTAGCAGAATTTTGGCGAAGATGGCATATATCATTATCAAGCTGGTTTAAAGATTACCTTTATATTCCTTTGGGAGGAAATAGGGTAAGCAAGGCAAGAAATTATTTTAATTTATTTATAACATTTTTAGCAAGCGGTCTATGGCATGGGGCAAACTGGACTTTTGTAGTGTGGGGAGCACTTCACGGAGCTTATATAGTTCTTGGCAGGATGCTGGCCCCTGTCAGG
>DAOSDD010000245.1:0-6180 GCA_035362115.1 Clostridiales bacterium
GGTACAATCCCGCATAGGAGGGTAGAGTGGCACTACCTAAGGTTCCATTGATGAAGGTGGGTCGGAAACGGAACAACTGGAGTTCATTTCTCTTCCACTTGAGATAGGAACCACCGAACTTCCACATGGAAGCGCCTCAATTTATTGAGGTGAGGATGTCACTACTAAGACTTGCATTACATAGTTCTCCGCCAACGATCCTTTAAAATCATTAAATCCATGAGGAGTATTAATAATAACATTTGCTGGAATATCGAATTTA
Organism: Clostridiales bacterium; assembly: GCA_035362115.1. Taxonomy (GTDB): domain Bacteria; phylum Bacillota; class Clostridia; order Acetivibrionales; family DUMC01; genus DUMC01. Next base: position 263 of record DAOSDD010000245.1, read on the forward strand.
GAGCAAAGTAATCCCGTATCCATCATATATGCTTTAAAAGAAGAATTGTCAGTGTAGGCACTTAATGGTATTTTGCCTTCTGTTATTCTTATACATTTATTAATAATTCCTGCTGTTCTCAGCCAATCCAATGGTGTTTCGTATTCATACGCTCTTGCCCCTGTCTTTATCAGCTTATACTGAAATTTACGGTTCTCTTTCGCCAGCTGCGCTGGGACACTGTTCCAAGCTGCCATTATTTTCGTAGTCTCACCGGGGGAGGCGTATTTTGCCATATCTGCTATGTATGCATCATTTAGCGTTTTCTGTGATGCAAGAACAAAATTAAAGTCTTTAGTTGTAACATATTCTATGACAGCTCTTGGCATACCACCAACTACTATATAGGTCTTATATAATTCGAGTGCAGTTTCATGCAAAGATAGAGGAATCATGCGCTCGTATGCTTCTTTTATCATTACGCTTAGAGCTTCATTCCCGGTTGCCCATAAAAACTCCTCAAAATCAAGGGGATAAAGTGTCATCATTTCTACTTTACCTACGGGAAATGAGTACTTTTCCCGATTTAAAGCAACCCCTAACAGGCTTCCCGCAGCAATAACATGATACTCAGGCGCTTTTTCATAAAAATATTTTAGGGAGAGCAATGCTCTCTCTGAAGCCTGTATTTCATCGAAAATAATTAAAGTGTCTCCCTTGAAAATACTTTGTCCGCTTTTTACAGCAAGCTCCCTGATAATACGCTCTGGATCCAGATCACGTTCAAAAACCGCAACCACCTCACACTTATTATACCCATTTTGGGCATGCCCATTCCTTCGCCAAATCCAAGTTTTTTGTGCAATAAAAGCCCTGCCCGTAATCGTTATAGGGTTTGCCCTTATTAAGGTCAGCGTGTTTTACGATTTGCGGTGAACCATGATATAATCATTGAGAATTCCTCCTCATAAGCTATCGTCATAACGATAGCTATATATAATTAAAGTATATCGTTAGGACGACACTTTGTCGACTGAAATAATCACTTAGGGGTGCATTTATCAAATCTGAAGAAATATTTACCAGGGGCTATCGTTACGGTGCTCAGAGCCTTCACTAATGCCCCTTACCAATATTTTCTTCAGATAAATTAAATGCACCCAACAAGCGAAGTTTCGTACTTATATCACAGTATGTTCTTTTGAATTCATCATTTCAATAAAATCGCTTTCATGTTTTGCATAAGCTGTGTATGCTGGAGTACCTTTGTATAGCCTGTACTTTACTTTTCTAATAAATGGCGGTTCTAAATCAAGTAATTGAAAAGACTCTTTATTAGCAATAAATCTATTTAAGGCTCTTTCAGCCCCTTCTCTTATTAGTTCACAAGCCCTTTGCGGATGGTAATGAATAGCAGCTAAATTTCTGTTTCTATAAGCCTCACCATCACACTTATCTCCTGAGCCGGGATTTAGTCCTTTTTTAACCGCTACAGTTTCGATTCCATTAATGAGCCCTGAAGCTTCTTTAGTAAAGGCTTCATCACCTGAACCAAAAATTGATCTTACTCCTAAGCTTGCTGCACACATAGCCATTTGTCCAAATTCCCCTACCGATATTCCGTTTATTTTGTAGTCTAAAACATTGAACCATCCTGTATGTGCTATATGGGCAAAAGGTGTTCCCGCTTTTGCATGCTGTCCAACCCATGCAACTGCATCAAAGGTTTCGTCCAGGTTGAAGGGATAAGGTTTAGGGAAACCTCTAATAAACATCGTTCTTTTATCCAGCAGGGATTGGTTAATACCTCCCGCTCCATGACCGTCTGCTACAAATATTTCGGTAGCCCCCGCAGTAAAAAAGCCCTCAACTGCTGCGTTAATTTCCATTGTCAGCAATCTTTTGCCCTCCTCGTAATACCTGCCATCAGGCATCACCCAATCATCGTGGTTTATTACACCACATACACCTTCCATATCAGTCATAATAAAAATTTTCATGGTAGACCTCCCTTCTTTATTTCACCTTTCCTATGTACTACCTCTGTATCCTGCCTGTACCACCGCTCTTTATCAGACTTTTTACTTCATCAGCTGTTACCTGATTATAGTCAAACTCAATAGTATGCTTTAGACATGAAGCTGCCACAGCAAATTCTATAGCATCCTGGGAACTATAACCTGATACCAGACTGTAGATGAGGGCACCACCAAAGGAATCCCCACCGCCTACCCTGTCAACAATGTGAATTAGATAGTTTCTGGAAAAGCAGCACTCCCCATCAGTGTAAAGCATACCCGCCCAGTTGTTGTCATTTGCAGTGATGCTTCCTCTTAATGTAATGGCTACCTTTTTACAGCCGAATCGTGATGAAATCTCCTGTGCTACCTGACGATACCGCTTATGATCCAGTTGTCCTCCATCAACATCGGTATGATCCGCCTTAATGCCAAAAACCTTTTCTGCGTCTTCTTCATTAGAAATACAAACATCAACATATTTAATTAATTCACTCATAACTTTTCCAGCCTTTTCACTGGACCACAGGTTTTTCCTATAATTTAAATCGCAGCTTACTGTAATTCCTTTTTCCTTTGCCCATTTACATGCATCAAGGCAAATTTCTGCAGTACCATCAGAAAGTGCCGGAGTTATACCGGTAAAGTGAAACCATGAGGCTCCATCAAAAATTTTGTTCCAATCAAAGTCCTGCCTTCCAGCTGTAGCTATAGAGGAATACTTTCTGTCGTAAATTACCTTGGAAGCCCTTTGAGATGCCCCTTTTTCAGCAAAGTATATTCCTAGTCTTTCACCGCCATAAACTATATCCGAAACATCAACATTGTATCCCCTTAAATCTTTTACTGCTGCTTTTGAAAGATCGTTTTCGGGTAATTTTGTAACAAATGCTGAATTTAGACCATAATTCGCAAGAGAAACCGCCACATTTGCTTCTGCTCCTCCATATGAAATTTCAAGTTTCTTTGCCTGACCTAATCTGAGATATCCCTCCGGGTTCAGCCTAGCCATTATTTCACCAAAACAAATTATTTTTCCCATTATTTCTTACCTCTCTTCTCAAAATATATTTCTGCTATGATGTTGTTATTATAGCTATTATTGTAGCTGTTATTATAGTTGTTATTATAGCTATTATTGTAGCTGTTATTATAGTTGTTATTATGGCAGTTATTGTAGCTGTTATTATAGTTGGCAAGTATATTTTTGTGCCAATGCCGCAAGTTTCACATATCATCCCAATTTATTAGAGAAATTTTTGCTGCATTTGTATTCAATAACTATGCTCAAATACTAATTTATATTTTACATATTTCTAACAGCTTTTTCAAAATAAATTACTTTTTTTTCATCTGCAGAAGTCCTTGCCATAAGACATGCTTCGGTGTTATAAAATGATTCCTCGGCACTAACAAGGCATTTACCTTCTCCCTTAATTTTTTTTATGAATCCTTCAAATATGTTTTGTGGTTCCAATAAATGGAGCTCCTGTGCGCCATCTGCAGATGCATTTGTAAGAAACACTTTCCGGTCTCTTATTTCAATAACCCCTTCTGTTCCTACAATACGAATTCGATCATCATCATGCCTTTTAGCTGTTTTAGGCTGTAAATAATCTATGCTTACAGAAGCAAATACTTCATTTGTCATAATAAAATGGCATAGTGCAGATGCTTCTAAATCTCCATGTCCCTGATTATAAAGATTTGTATGTGAAGCATATACTGAAAGAAATTTTTCCCCGCTAAACCAACTCAACCAATCTATTGCATGACTTCCAACCCATGGTATCGTACCTCCATATATGCTTCTTTTTCGGTAATGCTCGCCTCTTACTCCCAGCTTGTAAGACTTTTGTGCATTCATAAGTCTTATTTCTCCTATTGAGCCTTCCTTAATAGATTTATGAGCAGTAAGGAACCACGGAGTTGCCCGAATGGCTAACATTGCTGATAGATGAGCACCGGATTGTTTATAAATATTTTTTAGTGTTTCAAGATCTTCTAATGATGTAGCCACCGGTTTATCCATGAAAACATGTATTCCTCTTTTTAGAGCATCACCGGCTACCTTTGTCTGATCAGCGAAATAGCAGCATACAACTGCTATTTCGGGCTTTATTTCATCCAACATATTGCAGTAATTATCAAAGTATTGCACTGAAGGGTATTCTTTACTTAGCCTTTCATAAAGAGAAGACACATTCTCACCTAAAGACCCAGGTGCAATACCTGCTATTGATATTTCTTTTTTATTTTTGATACCATCAAGAGCAATACCGTAATGACCTGTAGATCCAATAATACATATTTTCATAAACTATCCCCTCCTTATGTAGTTAATTTTCTTCATTATTCAGTTTACTAGTAAATAAGGGAAAAAACAAGAGTAATGCTACTTATTTATCAAAGCAACTCAGATACCACTTTTATCACAGCAAACCCATTGACAAATTAAGTAATTCCCTTTATGCTATAATTAGTTTGACGTCAAACCTACTATGTCATAAATAAGAAAAAATTTATTACCTGGATATAAACCAAAATTTAAAGTACCGGCAGGAGACTGACAGGAGTTAATAATACTATGGTTACTATAAAAGATGTTGCCCGTGAAGCCGGGGTTTCAGATACTACTGTTTCCTTGGTATTTAAGGGAAGTGTCCGTGTTAGTAAAGAAACAAAGAAAAAAGTTTTCGCAGCAGCCGAAAAACCGAATTATATACCTAATATTTCTGCTAAGAATCTTCGTGCAGGAAACACAAACACTATATGTTTGCTGCAAGCAGCAATTGGGATATCTCAAGAGAGGTAAAACTGATAAAAAAAATGATTCAAATGAGAGTTCAGGGTGCAATAATATGTACTTGTGAAAAAGGCAGCGAAGGCATTGATCTCCTTGATTCATTCTCTATTCCCCATATTGCTGTAGATTCATATCCTGATTACTATCAATGTTGTGGATTCAATGATATCAAATCCTTTTATAAAGTGTTTAGGAAAATGATGCTCTTAACTCCCGGAGAGTACAGAAACAGGCTAGCCGGTATTAAATGCTCAAGTTGATATTGCATTAAATCTATAGGCTGTAGATTGTCTGGTTCATGGAGTCTGTTATTATAGTTTAAAATCTCGGAAAATATCTACAGTTAAATAATGGCTGTAAATACATTTTAGCGCCATGTTCAGCAGTTGCTTCTATACGCACATAGGGTTCATTTATATCTATATCAAAACTAGCAGATTTACCCTGGCATTTGTATAATTCAATTCCATTTAAGCCAATAAACTTGTATTCATATTCCTCAACATACGTTTCCACAAACAAGCCTGCTTTCACTGTAACTGTCTTCCCGTCAAAAGCAAAATCAGACAATGCCACTCCGTCGGAAACATAGAAGCATCCTTTTTGAACTGCTTCTTTAATGTCCTGAAAACTGTTTGATTTTGCATAAATTACATTATAGCTGCGCTCCAGATCACGCCATTGATGAAAATCATCGTTACCGAACCCAAAGACTTTTTTACCTTTAGATAACAGGTAATCCCATGTGTCAAGTGCCAACCCTGATCCCTTAAGAGTATATATGACAGGATTCAATATTTCGATGCCGGTATACTTATCAAGTTGGCCCAGTTTATCCCAATCCCAGTAACCTTTATTAATCCAGTTAGGGTGACACAAAATAACAAATCCGCCTTTATCAACTGTGTGATCAATTGCATCCTGATGAGATATATCTTCATAGTCTCTTACCCCGATTTGAAGCATATGGGGGTGCTTGCTGTACTCTACAGCATCTAAAATATTAATGCCTGAATACTCATTTTCTTGTGGTATATATTTATTGTGATTTGATATTGCAAGAGCACCATATTTAGCTTTTTTGTATGCTTCAATAACTTCATTCATTGGCAGTT
>DAOSDD010000246.1:0-6175 GCA_035362115.1 Clostridiales bacterium
ATAATAGATACCGCTAAAAGAAAAAGATTTATTAATACAGGAATTATCACATCTCTGATAATTGTAACAGGGTTTATTGGAATAGTTTTAATGGGAAATCAAGAGATTTGGACATCTGCAGATTTTGGAACAAACCGGTTGTATACCTTAATAGCACTAACTGCTACTGTAACGGTATTAGTTATATCGGGTGTATTGTTACTGTTTTTTATAAAAAACAAGATAAATAAAAAATATTTGAATCTTATGAAAAAAAAGAGCTCTCTGGATATATATATAGATAATTTAGAAGAAAAGTTAAATTACCGTAATAATGGATTCAATAATATTTTGAATAGTTACGGCGCAGCGGATTTAAAAGAACTTTTCAAAATAAGAGCTGCTCTGGATGAAAAGAAAATGAAATTGAAGGAATTAGAAATTCTTAAAAAAAAGGCAGCTGAATTGAGAAATAGTGTGAGTCTTCATATAAAAAGGGCTTCAAATCTTATGAATAAAAATATAGACGGAGCAAAAGAGCTTGAAAGGGAAATTGAGAAGCTCACAGAAGATATCGATGCGAACAGGTCACAGCTTAAATGTTTTGTTGATGATTTAAACGTGAAAAGTAAAAATCTGTTAACAAAAAGCTTAAATTGTAAGAGTGAGCTGATGGCGGTCAATAGCATAAATCATAAAAGTAAGCTGTTGGCCGGTAGTTTTAATCACGAAAATGAACTGCTGGTTAATAATTTAAACTGTGAATTGGAAAAGTTGGTCAATAATTTAAACCGGAATATGGAGTGGTTTATTGATAATGCGAAGGAAGAAAGAGGATATTTGCCTAGTAGCTTGAATCAGGGAAAGAAACATGAAATAACCTTGAATAGTATAAGAGAAACAGAACAAAATTTGGATGCTTGCTCTGAAAAAGTCAGGGAGGAAGAGAAAGCATTAGCTTTAAGGTTAAAAGAGTGTGAGACTATAATTAGTACTTCAGGTTATGATGATGAACTGTTGCAAAAGGCTATTGAAGAAATAGAGGAATTGGAAAGCGAAAAGAAGAAGCTTGAGGATATCCAGTTTTCCTTGTCTAAAGCTCTGGATATTTTGACTGAAGCTAGTCTTGAAATACAAAAAGATTATATGCCGGTCTTAAATGATAGGATGAGTTATTATATAAATGAAATTACAAATGGGAGATACAAAGATTTAAGGGCTGACAACAAGTTAATGCTAAAGGCTGAAGATTCTGAAAGTGTGAATATAGTTCCTGTATTGCAGCTTAGTGGCGGGACTGTAGATCAGATGTATCTTGCCTTGAGGTTTGCAATGTCAGACTTAATTTCGCAGAAGGAAGAAAACCTACCACTTATAATGGATGAAGTATTTGCCCAATTTGATGATGTAAGAATCGAGGAATCTATGAAACTATTAAATGAGATAACTAAAAATCGACAGGTAATCATGTTTACCTGTAAATGCAGAGAAGTTGATATTGCCCGGGAAATATGCAAAAATGCAAATATTTTTAATTTAATGTTGCAATTTGTCCAATAACATTGCCGTATCACGGCATGAATTGGGACGGGCAAGCGCTTTTGCTATTTCCTTTACATTTTTTATTTTTGAAGCATTATCCAATATATTAGCTAAAACATGATCTAAATTATTTTCAGGTTGGATGCATACTGCCGCACCAATATTTACAAGAAATTGGCAGTTTCTTTCTTCTTGACCGGGGATTGGTGAAGTTAAAAATATGGGCAATTCCTTCACTAATGCTTCAGATATTGTCATACCCCCGGGTTTTGTTATGATAAAATTCGATATGTCCATAAGTTCCGGTATTATATTTGTATATCCAAAAATTTTGACATTCTTATTGTTGATTGTATAAATGCAAGTACTGCCATAGGTGTTAGTGCAATCACTGGTATTGCTGCAAGTGCTAGTGTAAGCACTGGTATTGGTATAAGTACCAGCGTAAGAAGTGGTACTGGCATTGATTCTAGTATTGATGCTAGTATTAGTACTAGTATTGGTATCGGTATTACTAGCGCAGATGTCAACATCAATATCAATGCCGGTATCAGCATCAATGCCGGTATCAGCATCAATATCTGTACCAATATCAATGGCAGCATTAGCAGTAGTATTAATTTTAGTACCGGTATTGCTGTAAAAGTGCAATTGCTTTTCCATCTTCTTCTTAAGACTGGTATTTTTACCTGTTACAACAATTATCTGCATCTCTCTTTTACACTGAATTAGCATTTCAAAGGAATTATAAACAGACCTTATACCAAGGCTTCCTCCCATTATCAATCCCGTTAATTTATCTTCAAGACCAAGGCTTGTCATGACTTTTTCCCTGCTATGGCTTTTCAGAAATTTTTCAGAAAGAGGAATACCATAAGGATATATAATGTTTTCGGGTATTCCTGCTTGTATCATTTCAAACCTTATTTTGTCATGGGGTACAATTAACGCATCTACATTTTCCAGTTTCCAGAAAGGATGATTAACATAATCTGTAACTATAGCAGTTACAGGTACGGAGATTATTTTTTTCTGTTTTAGATAAGAAACCATTTGTAGGGGTAATGTATGAGTACATACAATAATTGAAGGTTTGAATTGCTGAATCAATGGTATTAATTTGTATGAAAAGAGGCTGCTTATAATATATGTGGCATCAATAATATTTTTGTTATGTTCTGATAGTTTATATAAACTGCCATATAAAAGGGGGATTTTATTTATAATATTAAGATATCCTCCAACTACAAATCTATCAATAAAAGGGCTTATATACTTAAAAGTATCTACAATTTGGCATCTTGAGCCCAAATAATTTTTTTCAACATATTCCTTTAAAGCGTCTGCTGCTTTTATATGTCCTCCGCCTGTTGAAACCGATAAAAATAATATATCCAAATTATTTTCCTCCCTGTAAACAATTATTTACTTGAAGCTTGAAACTAATACAGATATGTATATTTTTTTCTAAAATACAAAAAATATCAGTTGTAATTAGAAATTAATACGTTTCTGTAACGTTTCCATAGCCTTGCAGAAAGGAGGACGAAGTGTTTTTGAGAAAATTTAGAGCTAATAATATAAATGTTAATGCTATATTTATTACAGCTGTAATTTCTGTACTTTTGATAATAATAGGGCTAATAGGTATTGTTCAACCGGACCTGGCCTATGCTCAGGGAGGAGCGTCAAATGAGCAGCTCCTGGCAAGAGCTATTAATGGAGAAGCCAGAGGAGAACCCTACGAAGGACAAGTAGCAGTTGGAGCAGTAATATTGAACAGAACCAGGGATCCAAGGTTTCCCAAAACAATAGCCGGTGTAATATATCAACCGGGAGCTTTTACAGCAGTATCCGACGGCCAGATAAATGTTTCAATAGAACAAAATTCAACTGTGTTAAAAGCGGCCAGGGATGCTTTGAATGGTTGGGATCCTACGGAAGGATGCGTATACTATTGGAATCCTGCAACAGCAACCAGTAAGTGGATTTGGAGCAGGCAAATTGTAAAACAGATAGGTAAGCATTATTTTGGAAAATAAATTAGAAGTTAAGAAAGAAGCCGTTTCCGCTTCAGGTTGGGTGATATTTTCGAAAGCTTTAATTTATTATGCTTTCGGAAAAGTTACACTGCTGTAAATATTGCAACTGGAAATGATTTGCTACTTAGATCATTAAATAGGAAATAGGTTATTAATTGGCGGGAAGCTAAATTTATAAACAAAACTTTTAGAAGTAAATTTGAAATAAAATGGAGGTGGTATCTTGGGTTTTAGAGAAAAACTTCAAGATTTAAAAAGAAGACTAAGTGATAGAAAAATGTATAGCATTGTTATAGCGGTAATTGCTGCTATTTCAATATGGGGAATATACCAGTACAAGCATGCTGCCAGTTTAAGGCAACAACTGGATAATCAATATAATCGTGCATTTTATGATATGATAGGGTATGTCAATAATGTTGAAACTTTGTTAATAAAATCCTTGATAACTTCAACCCCGGAGAAAACATCTGCCACTCTTCAGGAAGCATGGAGGCAGGCTAATTTTGCTCAGGCTTATCTTGGTCAATTACCTGTTTCTCAGCATATATTGGCAAATACTTCAAAGTTTCTTTCACAGGTTGGAGACTTTGCATACTCTTTAAATAACAGTACAATGGGTGGGAAAAATATATCAGATGAAGAATATAAAACGATAGAAAACTTATATGGATATTCAGCAGCTCTTGGAAAAAGCCTTAATGAACTTCAGGGACAGCTTGCTTCAGGTAGGATAAAATGGGGAGCATTGGCCCAACAAGGCCCTGGGATATTTAGTAGAACTTCTGCAAATCTAACTGCACAACAGTTTGAAAATATCGACAAGACATTTCAGGAATATCCAAGACTTATATACGACGGGCCTTTTTCTGATCATCTTGTTACTGCAGAACCTAAAGGAGTGACAGGAGAAGTATTAACTGCAGAGCAGGCAAAACAAAAAGTAGTTGAATTCTTTGGAAAAGATAAAGCAGCTTCTGTTGAGAATACCGGAAAAAATGACACCGGACCAATAAATACTTATAGTTTTACTGTAAAGTTTAAAAATGTTCCTGATGATCAGACGGCAGTTATTGATATGACACAAAAGGGTGGACATCCTTTTTGGATGATTTACAACAGGCCGGTAAATGAAAAGAAAATTGATATTGAAAAGGCTAAAAGCATGGGGAAATCTTTTTTAGAAAGCCGTGGGTTTAAAGATATGGCGGACACTTATTATCTAAGTGAAGATAATACTGCTACAATAAACTATGCATATAAGCAAAATGATGTAATAGTATATCCGGATTTAATAAAGCTTAAAATAGCTCTTGATACAGGGGAAATAGTGGGTTTCGAAGCAAAAGGGTATCTTTCATCCCACAGGGTAAGGGACATCCCGAAACCTGTAATTACAATGGAAGAAGCCAGAGCAAAAATAAATAAAAAGGTAAATATAATGAGTGCCGGCCTCGCCATAATACCCACTGACTATAAAACAGAGCTATTTACCTATGAATTTAAAGGCAAATTCAATAATCAGGATTTTCTGGTGTATATTAATGCAGTAACAGGCAGGGAAGAAAATGTTTTGATGATAGTAAATACACCAAATGGAATTCTGACAATGTAAACAGTAAGCAGGAGGTGCACTTTATTTTTATAAAGGAATGGCATTAATGGGTATTGAGAATCTGGTGGCCAGCTTCATTTATAAGTTATGAGGTGTATAAGTTTATTAGGTGTATAAGGTTATACTTATATAAGTGTATTAATGCGTATACTGTTACTGTTCTCGGTCACTCTTTTTGGGACTAAGACAGAATACAAGTCACTCTATTTGGTACTGGTAAAGTAAGATTTGCGATCCTCGCAATGGTCATGCCTGTTAAGATTTAACGGACAGACAGACTTTTTTAATTGCATTTTCAGTATCAAATAAAGTAATTATTCCAGTCCCAAATAAAAAAACTGGTAACACCTGAAAACATGATGATATGCATGATTATTTTTGAGAACAAAATAGCTATATTTGACTATAATCAAGAAAAGCAATAAGCTATACTTAAATCTAGTACATGCGAAAATTATTAACAAATATTTAGATTATTCAATATCCATATTATGAAATATTATGTAAATATATACAATTGAATAATTTAATGATAAAATTTATTAATTTGATATATGATTAAACAAAAACTTATTTTTAATTAAAAAAGTCATTATGTTTACGAGAGACTTGGAACAAAAATGTAAATATGGTATAACAAATTAGGATTAAAGAATCAAGATTAGCAAGACTCAAACTATTAGTTCTACAAATGAAAAGTGAAACCTTTTATAGTAAAATTTTTTTGAAATGTTTTATGAGATGATTAAATAATAACAGTATTAAGCTGTATTATTTGGTTACAATTATATAAACAATAAATAACCGATAAATTTTATAATTTTTTATAGGGTAAGGTGAATGTATATGAGGTTATAGAATAACTTATAATTCACACTTAACTATAATTATTAATTATTAAAGCAGTAAAAATAATTACTGGTAGTGTCAAATAAGTAATGAAAAAATAAGAAGCAATGCATGAAAAGCGTGAATTTTGAACCTTGATATATTGTTA
>DAOSDD010000247.1:0-6170 GCA_035362115.1 Clostridiales bacterium
ATAGAAGTGATGTAAAGTTTCGTATCGAAACCACAGCTTCCATCTGCTTCATTCATATGAGGAGGATTCCCGCTGCGTTTCCTAAATTATCCATAACCGAGCTTGCATCGACTATATGTGAGCTTTTAGATTGGATTACCCCATCGGGTGGTGCAAAAAGGGATCAATGCATAGCCTTCTTGGAACAGCTGGAATCGGATGGAAATCCTATGTTAATCAATATCATATGCTAGGATATAAAAAGATACTTGGATCACGACTTCAATATTTCATAAAGTCTGGTGAACTTGAGCTTGGCTGTATACAATTTTCAACCTCATCTTGGGCATTAAAGGACCGTGATGATTGGATCGGATGGGATATTGAAGATAAAAAGCAACGCCTTCACCTAATAATCAATAATACCAGATACTTAATTTCCCCTTGGATGCAGATCCCGAATCTGGCCAGTAAAGGATTATCTCTGGCGATAAAACAGATACAGGTAGATTGGCTGCGTGAATTTTGTTATGCTGCTGTTCTACTAGAGACATTTGTAGACAGCCAGCATTTTAATGGAACATGTTACAAGGCATCTAATAGGATATACCTTGGTCAAACCAAAGGTCAAGACAGAAATAGTACCAATCATAAGCAAAATAGATCCAAGAAGGATATCTATGTATATCCTCTTCAAAAAGACCTTAGATCTTGCATTAAAGGCGAAACACCGTATTATGAGGGGAAAATTTAAGATGGGCATTGATGAGCGTTTCCTTGATGGATTTAAAGATGCACTCAATAGTATAAAGGAATAAAAGATTAAAAATAAAAAGGATTAGGATAATGTATATTTTTTCTATATTTCAATGGCAGATTTCTGTAACCCAAATGAGGTAATTGTGGATCTTAGTAACCCTAAAATGGTTGCTACACATATATGAGGAGGTAATTCTTCAAATGAATATACCTAAAAAACTTGAATTCTTTCGCCAGAATCCTGTTGTTAACTGGCATGAACATGTTCAAAGTGATAAAAATAAAAGGCTGGACTGTCAACAACTTGATTCTCTCGTCAGAGATTCAGAGCTTGTTGGAATAGATATCAATGTTGTTTCACGTCCCTATGCGACAAAACATTTTGGACCTGAAGTTATGGAATTTAATAACAATATAGTTGCTGAGGCCATGTCACTCTACCCCGGTAAAATTCAAGGGTTTGCTTTTATTGACCCGATTCATGGCAAATATGCAGTACGTGAGATTGATCGTTGTGTACAGGAGCTAGGCATGATAGGTGTAAAGTTATATGATCAGTTTACTTTATGTGACGATATGCAAAATCCAATAATAGAGAGATGTATTGAACTGGATATTCCCATACTTATGCATGCAGGCAAGGCATGCCAGCATCCGCTTAAAAAACCTCTTGAATCTGACAGCACCCATTTTATTGCTGCTGCTAAAAAATATCCGGAAGCAGTATTTATTATGGGACATATCGGCGGTGGCGGAGATTGGAATTGGCAACTTAAGGGTATGGAAAAGTTCAATAATGTCTTCACCGATATAAGCGGAAGTGTCCATGATGATATGCTGATTGAGGAAACTGTTAGAGTTATGGGGGCAAACCGTGTTTTATTCGCAACTGATGGTTCGTTTTCATCAAGTATAGGAAAGCTTCTTGATGCAGATATCAATGATGAGGATAAAAAAATTATAATGAATAATCCATCATTTATAAAATATTTGAACAGGGGGCGTAAATAATGATAATAGATGTAAATACTTATATAGGTAACTATCCATTTCGTCCAATTAGAAACAATTCCCCTCGCGAATTTGTAAATTTAATGGATCGACATGATATTGATAAAGCCTGTGTTTCAAGTTTGAGCGGTATATATTATCGTGATGTTATTAAAGGCAACTATGAGCTCTTGGAGGGAATTGCTCCATACCAGGATCGTTTGATTCCTGTATGCAATATAAATCCTATATATGCAAAATCCATGTCAGATTTTTGTGAGTGTGTTGAAAAGCTTGGCTTCAAGGGAGTAAAACTTTTTCCTCGACAACATGGCTATGAACTCTCCAATGAAAAATCAGTTGAGCTTTTAAATAAGGCTGCTGAATATGGAGTTTTTGTACAGCTTCCACTCTATATTGAAGATTTGCGTCAGCGTCACCCCATGGATATAGATTATCCCCTAAGTGCACAAGAAATTATGGATGCTGCATTGCTTGCCCCGAAGACAGATTTTATTCTGTCAAATTACAGCTTTTCAACCTTTAAAGATGTTTTTCACGATATAAGCAATAAACGTCAAGGTCACATCTATTATGACATCTCAAGGGTTGAATGTCTGAAAAGAAATTTTATTGCTGATATGCTGGAGTTTACAGATATTGAGCATCTTCTCTTTGGTACAGGTGCACCTCTTGAATATATTGATGTTCAGCTTGTAAAACTTTCATATTTTCCACAAACACTAGGACTTACAGAGAAACAAATCGAATTAATAAAAAGTGGAAATATGATCAAGCTGTTGAGAATGTGAGTTTTTAATGTGATACATATTAGTAAGTTTGAAGCTGAAGTACGGTTATTGTTCTTTTTTAGGAAGTGAAGAACCATAGTATATAATATTATATAAATTAAATTTTGCATCTTTCTTATCTGAACCTATTTCCACGGCAAAAGCATGAAAGAATATATTACCATGGAATAAATTACAGCTAAACTTTAGAAGACATATATATTAAGCTATTGTCTATAGAGAATAATAAGGATGAGGTCAAAACTATGGGCAGAAAGCGGTTATATATGGGAAGTTTTTTTGATTATTTTACTATAATATTTGATCCAAGGCAAAAAGGAAAAGTTAGGCATAAATTGATAGATGTACTGTTTATTACTGTGGCAGCGACTGTATGCAGGTGTGATGAATGGGAAGAGATGGAGGAATGGGCTGTTGCCAAGGAAGAGTGGCTAAGGCAATACCTTGAGTTGCCAAATGGAATTCCATCCTGGTATACGATAGAGCGTGTATTGGATGTTATTGACCCTAAGCAATTTGAAAAGTGTTTTGTAGAGTGGATGAAGGAAGTTACACAATTTGGGAAAGGCGATATAATAGCTATTGATGGCAAAACAATGCGAGGAACTGCAGATAAAAGTAATGCCAAAAAAGCAGTTCATATTGTAAGCGCATGGTGCAGTAGTGATAAACTCGTCCTTGGACAGGTAAAGACAGACGAAAAGAGCAATGAAATTACAGCAATACCAGAGCTTTTGGACTTGTTATTTATAAAAGGAGCCATTGTTACCATTGACGCCATGGGTTGTCAGAAAGATATTGCAACAAAGATTGTAAAAGAGAAAAAAGCAGATTATGTACTGTCTTTAAAGGATAATCATGAAATACTAAAAGGAGAGGTAGAGGAATACTTTAAAGATGCAGAAAAGACAAATTTTAAGGATGATAATATTTTGCAGTATAGTACATTGGAAAGGGGCCATGGCCGTATTGAGGAGCGTCTTTATTATTATTCCACTGACATTAGTTGGATGGATGCCAGAAAAGATTGGACAAAGCTTACTGGTATAGGTATGGTGATTCGTAGGACTGAAGTCAATGGAGAAAAGACGGAAGAGCGCGCATATCATCTAGGAAGTGTAAAAACCGCAGAAGAATATGCCCGGGGGGTGCGTATGCACTGGGGGATAGAAAGTACACACTGGAGCCTTGATGTAACCTTCCGAGAAGATGCAAGTAGAACAAGAAAAGGCTGTGCACCACAGAATTTAGCTTTACTAAAGAGGATGGTTCTTAATATGGTGAAAAAAGACAATGAGAGATACCCGAAAAAGAGCCTTAAGAGGAGAAGATTTATGGCTTCTCTATATAATGATTACCTCGAATATATATTTGCAATAAACTTTAGATAAGGTAAATTATGCAAGATACTGGGTATATCCTTGACCGGACTACCTGGTTGATACAGGGGTAATAGCATAGATAGGGATATCCCGGGCGTTTCTAATACCAAATCATAGCAATACCGGAATACATTTCTGAAAAAGAAAAGCCTACCAAAATATTTATGCTGAAATGGCATTTTTAAAAAACTCTGACATCAGGGTCTTGGTAGGAAATGTATTCATGCTTTTACCGTGAACCTATTTCAAAATAGACTTGCTAAAACCATAAATTAAATATATAATAAAGATTGTATTAGTGAATTATTAAAGTACCTGTTAAAAGATACTTAGGTTATGATAAGAATAAATGGTCTAGGGAAAATTATATTCTCTAGACCTTTTTTGTTTTTAAAAAAATATATTTATATATGTGCTAAAAAAAGGGAGAAGAACCTATAAGTGAAATCGCTTATATGGGGCTTCTCCCTTTTTTTGTTATAAGCGAACAAGGAAAAAGGGGGTGTGATAATGTCATTATCAACCATTAGGCGAATGGCTTACGCAACAGGGTATCAACTAGGCAAAAACAAAGATTACTTTTATCTAGTTGACAAGAGAGGTAACGTTATTGCCCAGGGTTCTATTTTTGAAATAGCAGCTACAGTAAAACAGCATTATAAGGATAATTATAATCCTCTCTATGCAGCCTGATAAGCCTAATAGCAAGAAAAAAGTCCTGTGAATATTAAATATTCATAGGACTAATATTTAAAAGAGGGTGATAAGATCATGTCAGAACTGTCGAATATTGTCGTATTAATCGTAAAATATTCTATACTATTGTTTCTGATACTAATAGTTACGTATATCGCAACCACAATAGCATGGATAAGTGCTATTGAAGCAGTTAAGGAAAACGTAGATGATGCAGATGATAAGGAAAAGATTTTAAAACAACGCTATATAAAAAAAGAACCAGAGAAAAAAGCTTCATCATGTAATATTATCACAAGCATAGAACCAGAAAAAAGGAAGGTGGGATAAATATGTCCATGTCTTTTAACATCGCAAGAAAAGAATTTCTTGCTGCTGTAAACTCTGCTATAAGAGCAGTACCAGGCAAAACATCACAGCCTATTTTGGAAGGTCTGCTTATAGAAGCAAGTGGCGAAGAAATTAGTATCACAGGTAATAACCTAGAAATAGGAATTAAGTCAAAAGCAAAGGCAACAGTTGAAAATGAAGGAAGCATTGTAACAGATGCTAGACTTCTTCATAATATTTTAAAATTATTGCCTGATGCAGACACTAATTTCATGCTTAAAGAAAACAATGAAATTTTATTAACTTGTTTGCTTTCTGAATACACCTTAAAAGGCGTGGAAGCATCTAGCTTTCCACAAATTCCTGAACTAGAAGCACTACAAGAAATAAAACTAAGTGCTGCTACGTTTAAAGATATGCTATCAAAAACCTTGTTTGCAGCAGGCAAAGATGAAAACCGTCCTATCTTAACTGGTGTTTTATTAGAAGTTAACAGCAATAACTTAAATGCTGTTGCCATCGACGGGTTTAGACTTGCACATAGTAATTCTAATACAGAAGGAAAGCTTAAAAATGTAACGGACACATCAATCGTTATTCCCTCAAAAACAGCGATTGAACTTGCGAAAACATTGCCTTATAAGAGCGATATAGATGTAAATATTTCAATTCAAAGCAATATTGCTCTATTTGAGTATGAAAACACAAAAATAACAAGTAAATTGCTTGAAGGTCAATATCTTAATTATAAGACGATAGTTCCAAAAGAATTCGGAACTATGTTTGTTATTAACAAGAAAGATTTCCTAGATTCCGTTGAACGTTCAATGTTAATTGCAAGTACTGGCAGTTCAACTAATCCATTAAGGTTAGAAATATTGCCTGAAAAAAGCACTATAATATTCACTGCAAAATCAAGCACAGGTAATATGCGAGAAGAGCTGAAAATACAAGGGAAGGGGCCAAATGTTACTATACATTTTAACCCGTTATTTATTGCAGAAGGTTTAAGAGCAATAAACGATGACGTAGTAGCAATTGGAACAAACGATCCATTAAATCCTATGATAATCCAAGTACCGGACTACGTATATATGATATTACCTATTCGTCCACCGGCATCATTTGAAAAGGAAAAAGAGGAGAAAGTAGCTGCATAATATAAAGGTGAACTACATCGTCATTAAAATGACGAGCTTCTGGTTCCCTGAAAACAGGTACA
>DAOSDD010000248.1:0-6149 GCA_035362115.1 Clostridiales bacterium
AAAGCAGCATTAGAAATAGAACGCAATATATAGCATGTTCTGCTTTTTTCTTAGTATCAGTGAACTATAGTATGGGTGTGTGAGGGTATAAAGGGTAAATACAAGGCTGTGTATAGCCTATGCAATTTATGATTTATATATCTGTCACTGTTTTTAAAAATATCTTGACACAGCTGTGAATTTATTATATATTTTACTTATAGAAACGTTTCTGTTAAATGATTGGTTTCAAAATGCTGTTGCTAGACTAAAGCACTGGCAAACCACACAGGTTATTGTGATTGAAGGTGAAATTTGTGAAATCTGCAACAATTAAAGATGTAGCAAAAAAAGCAGGGGTTAGCATATCAGTAGTTTCATATGTACTAAACAATAACCCCAATGTTTCCATATCAGATGAAACAAGAACCAGGGTCCTTGATGCAGCGAAAAGCCTTAACTATAAACCCAATAGTATCGCAAGAAGCATGAGAACAAATAAATCAATGGTTATAGGTCTTGCCACCTTCTGGGATGTATCAGACTCAGTATTTACCGACGTCCTTAAGGGGGTTGACAGTGTGGCTGAAAGAAATGGCTACTCAGTTACATATTGCAATATAAGGAATAGCTTTAATGGTCTTAAGATAACAGAATTATACAATCAAAGGCAAATTGATGGTGTAATCCTTCTGTTACATGTAGATCCAGCTAAAAGTTTTAGTGAAATTCAATTTATTAACAATATCAAGCAAAGTGGTATCCCCGCAGTTATCATTGATGGAAGTACCGAAGATCCTGATATGAGCTATGTATATATTGATTATTACGGAACTTCATATACTGCCGTAAACTATCTTTATAAACTTGGTCACAGAAAATTTTGCTATATGCTCCCGGATATAAATGAAATACATAATATACAAGCAGTTCAAAGAATAAATGGATATAAGGATGCATTGAAGAATCTTAATCTGGTGGATTATGGTTTATACTTCAATCAAGATTCTGTACATGATATTGTAAATTTAATTAAACCTGATAGTAACGTACCTGCTAATAATGTATCAGCCTATGATATGCCAGTTAACGATGTTCCGGTTAATAATGCATCAGTTTATAATGCACCGGTTAACGATGTGTCGCTTGATAATGCACCGGTTAATTATGCATCAGATAGTGACAATCAAGCTTCTAAAAAGCCGACCGCTGTTGTTGTTAACAAAACACGCTATGCCGTTTATCTTTTAAAAGCCTTTTCAGAGCATGGAATTAAAGTACCCGATGACATTTCGGTTATTTCATGCAATAATCAAAACTATGCAGAATTTCTCACACCACCTTTAACAACAATAAAAGTACCCATATATGAAATAGGGGAAAAAAGTGCCGATATACTATTCGATATTATGAAAGACAAACCGTTAAACATTAAATTGAAACTTTTAAATGAGGTGATTGAGCGCGGGTCGTGCAAGGAAAGATAGAATGTTAGAACAAGTTAAGCAATATTTTTTTAATGGTTATAGAAACGTTTCTATAACTAGTAAAGGCATCAATATCACTAACTGTATAAATACTGATTACTGCAAAAAAATATCTGCTGCTCGAAAACTGATTATTATATGAAATCTGATTATCACATGAAATTTTTTGACTATACGAAAAACAGATTTTATGTTTGTAAAACATTTTATAAAGCGTAATGATTACATAATGACTAAAATTATAAAGATGAAATTAGTAAAAGAAAGGGGATCTATATGTCTGAATTCAAAAAAAATCTAAAAGAATATGCAAAGTCCATAGGAGTTGACCTTATAGGTTTTGCACAAAAAGAAAGGTTTGAAGGCGTGATACCTGAAGAAAACCCTTTTACAATTTTCCCTGAAGCTAAAACAGTAATTCTTCTGGGTAAAAGGATAACCAGAGGAACTTTGAGGGGTGTTGAAGAGGGAACAAATTTTGGTGACTATTCCCTGTTTGGTTCATCATGGCTTGATGACAATATTAACTCATTAATGTGCTATGACATAACAAGATACCTGGAAGACAGAGGCTATGAAGCTGTACCTGTTTTCCCCAACCCAACTGAAGCTAAAGGCATGGGTATTCCTGTCGGTGAAGGAAAAGCAGCCCCTAATGTTACTCCAAACTTCGAATACGCTGTTGTTGCATGTGGTTTGGGAGAGATTGGCTACTGTGGTGAGATACTCACTCCGGAATTTGGCCCCAGGCAGCGGTGGCAAATGGTAATAACCGATGCAGAAATCGAAGAAGATGAAATCCTCAAAGATAGTATTTGCACTTTTTGTGAAAAATGTGCAAGTGTGTGCCCTCTTGGTGCAATAACAGGAAGCAGGGAAATAGAAATTTGCGGCAAAAGAATGAAAACTGGTATTATCGACTACAACCTTTGTAAAAAGTGTAAAAACGGTGCCTTTGGAAATAGACTGCTGAAAAGTGCGAAACCCGACAGACTGGCGGCTCTATGTGTCAGGACATGTGTACATGAATTGGATAATCAGAAAAAAGTCAAAAATACTTTTGAAAAACCTTTCAGGAAAAGAGAAGCCTGGGCTATAGATATTTATGATAAAAGCAAAAACATTAAATTAGATTAAGCCAGCAAAGATAGTCTTAAATAACTTGGAGACAGTTCTCGAATAATTGAAGATAGTTCTTCAAATTGTCAGGGGACAGTTCACGAAAATAATAGAAAAAATGTGGAGGTGTTATATTATGGAACTTACTTCCCAAATGATAAAGAAAAAAGCAAAAGATTTGGGAATTGATGTTATAGGGATTGGCAGTATTGATAGATATGTAAATGCGCCGGTACTTATGAATCCAAAAACATATTTTCCTGAAGCAAAATCGGTAATTGTAATAGGAATGAGAATTCCAAGAGGTTCGTACAGAGGAATAGAAGAAGGCACCCATTGGCACAACTATACTTTTTATTCATATAACAGGTTGAATTCATTTTTCAGGCCCCGTCTTACCTATGAGCTGGCTTGTTATATTGAGGATTATGGCTGGGAAGCTGTCCCCCACTATCCTGCCGTACCTGAAAGAGCTGCTGCTCAAAGACCTGTTGCTGAAGGAACAGTCCCTCATGATGTGGTTTTCAGTATAAGACTTATGGGAGTAGGTGCAGGAGCAGGAGAAATGGGACATTCAAAAGTGTTCCTAACAAAGGAGTTTGGCCCTAGAATTAGATTAGGTTGCATTTTAACTGATGCTGAACTAGATCCAGATCCGATTATTGAACCCGGAACAATTTGCAACAAATGTGGACGATGTGTAAGAGATTGTCCCGGAAATGCCATACCCCCTGTTAAAGATGAAGATAAAAAACTTACAGTAGAAATAGGCGGCAAAAAGATTTCATGGGGTGATGTCCATATGGGACGGTGCACATTGACTCATCATGGTTTAAACAATACAGTGTCTCCATTTTTAAAAAAGGATTTTCCCAACCTGGAATTTGATGCTGCCAGTTCAGATACTACCGAGGAAGAAGCTTACAGGCTGACATACCCTCTTGCTCTTGGAACCTGGTCAAATTGTCATTATGAAGAAAACAGCGGCAGCATCATTAAATATTATAAATATATATTAAGCCACTGCGGCTATTTTGCAGTATGCGGAGCCAAAGGCTGCATAAGGGCATGTATGGATTCTCTTGAAAAATCAAAACGTATTGAGAATACATTTAAGCATCCATTTTACCATAAAAAAGGATGGAACCTAACTGTAGAAAGGGTTGGTGACAAGAAAGGAGTCATTAATCCATTCAGAGAAGAAGGTCTTGATAAACTATACCCATCTATCAGAGAAGGTGAGCAAGAGAAAAGCAAGTTCAAATGATTGGATGAAATTTAAACAAATTAAAAAGGACTTCAATAAAAATATTACGAAGTCCTTTTTAATTTGGTGCGGACGAAGGGACTTGAACCCACACGGCTATTAACCACTGGAACCTAAATCCAGCGCGTCTGCCAATTCCGCCACGTCCGCATAATATAATAGCTATTAGATATAAAATCTAAAATACTTCTAATATACTAGCACATGATCTCAGGATTTTCAATAGGTAATTTTATTTTTTTATTATGCTTTCTCTTGTTCCTCTATTTTAGGTTCTTTTGGCTCTTTAGGGAAATTAATTCCCGCAACACTCACATTAACTTCAAGAACCTTCATACCTGTCATTTCCTCTATGGAAGTCCTTACTATATTTTGTACGTTTTTTGCTACCACATGAATTTTGCATCCATACTCAACTGTTATGGAAAGGAATACCTTCACCTCGTTTTCTGTTGCTTCTACTCTTACACCTTTGCCCAGATTTTTCTTTCCAAGAAACCCTGCCAATCCATCTGTAAATCCACCACTCATTGAAGTAACATACTGTACTTTCGAAGCTTCAATACCGGCTATAGTTTCTATTACCTCATCAGCAATTTTAAGCTTGTCACCATGTATTATTTCTACTACTTCAACAGATTCGTTTGTCAAATTTTCAACCATAAAGATACCTCCTGTATTTATCCTTCATTACCATTATATATTATTTATACCGTAAATAACATAGTTAAACATTTTTCTTTTGTTCTTTGTTCTCTGTCTACCACTTTATAAGAACGCCTCTTTATTGTTCACCCAGCAAGCTCATTTTAAAACTCGGCTGATTTAGGCGTCCTGGGGAATGGAATTACATCCCTTATATTAGTCATTCCTGTAATATACATTATCGCTCTTTCAAAGCCCAAACCATACCCTGCATGTCTGGTCCCGCCATATCTTCTCAAGTCAAGATACCACCAATATTCTGACCTGTCCATCCCGAGTTCATCCATTCTTTTTTCAAGATAATCCAATCGTTCCTCTCTCTGGCTTCCTCCAATTATTTCACCTACACCTGGGACCAACAGATCCATAGCAGCTACAGTTTTATCATCATCATTTAATCTCATATAAAAAGCTTTAATGTCTTTAGGATAATCAGTCACAAATACGGGCTTTTTAAATACCTGCTCTGTAATATACCTTTCATGCTCTGTCTGAAGGTCACTGCCCCAATCTACAGGATAATCAAAGGTATGGCCGGAGTTTTTAAGAATATTTATTGCTTCGGTATATGTTATATGTGCAAATTCAGAATTTATAACATTATTAAGCCTTTCTAAAAGACTTTTATCTATAAAGCTATTGAAAAACTCCATTTCTTCTGGAGCATTTTCCAACACATAGTTGATTATATATTTTATCATATCTTCTGCAAGTTCCATATCATCATTAAGGTCTGCAAAAGCAATTTCTGGTTCTATCATCCAGAATTCGGATGCATGTCTGGCAGTATTTGAGTTTTCAGCTCTGAAAGTAGGTCCAAAAGTATATATATTCCTAAATGCCATGCAATATGTTTCACCGGCTAATTGTCCACTTACTGTGAGACCGGTTTGCTTTCCAAAGAAGTCTTGCGAATAGTCCACTTTTCCATTTTCGTTCAGAGGTAAGTTTTCAGGGTCAAGGGTTGATACTCTGAACATCTCTCCTGCACCTTCACAGTCACTTGTAGTTATAATTGGCGTATGGACATACACAAATCCCCGCTCCTGAAAGAACTGATGGATGGCATATGCAACAAGAGAACGGACCCTGAATACCGCTGAATAAGCGTTTGTTCTCGGCCGTAAATGGGCTATGGTTCGTAGATACTCGAAAGAATGTCTCTTTTTTTGCAGAGGATAGTCCTGTGTTGAAATACCTTCTATTTCGATTCGAATAGCCTTAATTTCAAAGGGTTGTTTGGCATTTGGGGTTTCTACAATTTCACCTTCAACTATAATGGAAGACCCTGATGGGAGTTTCGCGATCTCATCAAAATTTCCAATTGACTCTCTTTCGAATACTACTTGGACACCTTTGAAGAAAGAACCGTCATTCAGCTCAATAAAACCGACAGCCTTTGAATCTCTAAGTGTACGTATCCAGCCGGAAATTATAACAGTTTTATTAACATAATCTTCTTGGTTTCTATATATTTGCTTAACCGAAGCCATTAACATTTTAAGCTCCATTCCTGCAGCGTGCGAAATGAATTCGCCCTTGCAGGAACAAAACTTTTTTATGAAAAAGTTTTTATGGGCTTAAACTCATTT
>DAOSDD010000249.1:0-6103 GCA_035362115.1 Clostridiales bacterium
TCTTTTATTTCTTCAATTTTCCTTACATAAGTTGTATGAGGAATTCCCAATTTTTCGGCAAGACTTGGTCCAACTTGAGCAGTGTCGCCATCAGTTGCTTGCTTGCCGCATATAATTAAATCATATTCTCCAATTTTCTTTATACCCATTGATAGAGCATAAGAAGTGGCAAGGGTATCTGAACCTGCAAAAGCTCTGTCGCTTAAAAGAACAGTATCGTCCACACCCAAAGCAACAGTTTCTTTCAACTGGTTTGCAACACTTGGTATACCCATGCTCAGGACAGTAACTTTTCCGTTTGTATTTTCTTTGATTCTAAGTCCTTCCTCGATTGCATACATATCGAAGGGATTAATTATTGCTTCTACTCCTTCACGGATTATTGTATTTGTTTCTTTATTCAATTTAACTTCATTAGTTGCGGGAACCTGTTTGACGCAGACTATAATATTCAATATTTTCACCCCATTTTGTTTTGAGCCAGACCCTTTATAAGCTCCAGAGCAATGACATTTCTCTGGATCTGGTTTGTTCCTTCATATATCTGAGTTATTTTAGCATCTCTCATCCTTTTTTCAACCGGGTACTCTTTCATATAGCCATACCCGCCCATAATCTGTACCGCATCTACAGTTACCTTCATTGCCACATCGGAAGCCATAACCTTTGACATTGCAGACTCTTTGGATATATTTTTTTCTCCACTGTCTATATGTCTGCAAGTTTGATATATCAAACATCTGGCAGCCTCAATTTGTATAGCCATATCAGCAAGCATATGCTGTATTGCTTGAAAAGATGAGATTGCCTGACCAAACTGTACCCTTTCGCGGGAATATTTAAGAGCCTCATCAAATGCTCCCTGAGCTATGCCAAGAGCTTGAGCGGCAACACCGGGTCTTGTTCTGTCAAGTGTCTTCATGGCCACAAGAAATCCCATGCCTTCTCTGGAAAGTAAATTTTCTTTAGGAATTCTACAGTTGTCAAAAACTAACTCGCTGGTAACCGAAGCCCTGATACCCATTTTGTTTTCTTTCTTGCCAAAGGAAAAACCAGGCGTTCCTTTCTCCACGATAAAAGCAGAGAACCCTCTTGCACCTTTAGATCTGTTGGTACATGCAATAACTGTATATATATCAGCTTCTCCGCCATTGGTAATCCATTGCTTTGTACCATTCAAAACATATTCGCTATTTTCAAGAACTGCAGTAGTTTGTATGCCTGCAGCATCACTACCTGCATTTGCTTCAGTCAATCCAAAAGCTGCAAGTTTTTTCCCTGAAGCAATATCAGGAAGATATTTTTGTTTTTGCTCTTCATTGCCAAAAAGCAAAATGGGAAATGAGCCTAGACCTGTGCCGGCAAAAGCCAGTGCTATACCTCCGCATGCTCTGCTTAGTTCCTCAACTACAAGAGACATTTCAAATACACCGCCGCCAAGGCCTCCATATTCTTCAGGAATGTAAACCCCGCAAAGGTCCGAATCTGCAAGAATTTTAACAATATCACGGGGAAATATGCCTTCCTCATCATATTTCAAAGCCAGCGGTGCTATTTTTTCATCGGCTATTCTTGCAGCCAATTCTTTGATCATTTGTTGCTCTTCTGTTAAGAAATAATTCATTAAAATACACCCCTTAAATTAAAATTAAGTAGTAATTTCAGGATTAAACTTGTACATGGAATCTATAAAATCTAATGTCATCTAATGTCATCTAATTTTGTATAGATTCCATTTAGTATATACTATTATTAGCTGGTAATAATTAATTATAAAATAAAGTATAATACAATTTCATTGTTAATGCAAGCAGGGTGTTGTATTTTGTGCCCGGCACAAAATACAACACAAAAATTAAAGTAATTGACAATTCTGTATGGGCAATTTAAAATAAAGTTACTACTTATATTGGAAGTGAAATAATTTGGCACTGAATAATAACATTCAAAGAAAAAAGGTAGGTTTGATATCACTGGGTTGTCCGAAAAATCTTGTAGATAGCGAGGTGATGCTAGGGCAGCTTAAAGAAGAAGGCTATGAGATTACTAATAATGAGCATGAGGCAGATATAATTATTGTTAATACTTGTGGGTTTATTAATGATGCCAAGCAGGAATCAATAAATGCAATATTGGAAATGGCTTCTCTAAAAAAACAGAATTGTGAACTTCTTATTGTAACAGGTTGTCTTGCCGAAAGATATAACGAGCTGATTGTAAAGGAGATTCCTGAGGTAGATGCAGTGCTGGGTACAGGGCATTATGGCATGATCGCCGAAGCTATAAGAAAAGCATACTCGGGGACGGTTGAAAAGCAGGTTTTATGGGGTGATCCTGGGTATTGCAATTTTGAAGGTGATAAAAGGCTTCTTTCAACTCCAAAGGGTTATTCATTCCTCAAAATTGCCGACGGTTGCAACAACCACTGTACTTACTGTGTAATCCCCTCATTACGAGGCAGGTATAGAAGCCGGAAAATGGAGGACATTATACATGAAGCAGGATATCTTGTTGATTCTGGTGCAAAGGAACTTATTCTAATTGCTCAGGACACAACAAAGTATGGTATAGACCTTTATGGTGAAAGGAAACTTAAGGATCTTATTTGTGAAATCAGTAAAATTGAGAAGCTGGAATGGATACGTCTGCTTTATTGCTACCCTGATCAGATAGATGATGACCTTATAGATGAAATAGCTAATAATGTTAAAGTATGTAAATATCTTGATGTTCCAATACAACACAGCAGTGATAAAATACTGAAAAATATGGGACGTAAAGGGAGTTCTGTTGACATTAAAAATATAATAGCAAAATTAAGAGAAAAGATACCGGAAATTTATATCAGGACAACCATGATTGTAGGTTTTCCTGGAGAAGATGAAGAAGACTTCGCTAATTTACACGAATTTGTTAAGAAACTGGAATTTGAGAGATTGGGAGTGTTTATGTACTCAAGAGAGGAAGGTACTCCTGCAGCTAAGATAAAAAGTCAGGTAAAAAAAGATATTAAGAGAAAAAGGCACCAAAATTTAATGGCTTTGCAAAACAAAATAACTGTAGAAAAAAATAAATCCAGGCTGAACAAAAGTTATGATGTTTTAGTAGAAGGTGTTGCGGATGACGGAATATTTTATTATGGACGAAGTTATGCTGAGGCACCTGATATTGATGGGTTAATATATTTTACAAGCAGTTATCCCCTTGAAGAAGGCAGTTTTGTAAAAGTAAAAATATTAAATATAGAACAGTACGATTTAATAGGAGTTGCTTACGATGAATTTACCAAATAAAATAACTTTATCAAGAATTTTAATAGTACCTATTTTTATGCTTTTTATACTACCCATACCGGAAGTATTTATTAACAGTATTCATTGGCAGTTTTTAGCTAATCAACTTAGAATGTTAAGTAATTTTATTGCGCATTTTGGGCATTATATTGCTGCTATTATATTTATTATTGCAGCCAGTACAGATGGAATAGATGGATATATAGCAAGAAAAACAAAGCAAATTACCAAATTTGGCATTTTCCTTGATCCTGTGGCAGATAAGCTTTTGGTAACAGCTGCGCTTATAGCTCTTGTACAGAGAGGCGATATTTCAGGTTGGTCGGCTATGATTATTATTGGAAGAGAACTTATGGTAATGGGTCTCAGGCTGGTGGCAGCAGGTGAAGGAACAGTTATTTCTGCAAGCAAGCTTGGCAAGGCAAAAACTATAACTCAAGTTATAGCCATTTCAGCTACTTTGCTTCAAAACTATCCCTTAAGCTTGTTTACTGATTTCAGATTTGATAAGTATGCTATAATTGCTGCAGTAGTTATTACAATTTATTCTGGTTATGACTATCTGGCTAAAAATATAAAATTTATCAGAAGTGATAATTAGCTGGTAGTAGAAAAAATTTTACTTGGCTCTTTTGCTGGCCATAATGCCATAACTTTTTTATAGGTTTTTATAGCAAATGGTTGCATATTGCAAAAATTTATACTATACTGTTAGTAACAACAATTAGTAGCTGGTAATAATATTAAGTTATAACCGAAGATTTTCTACTGATGCGTTATAACAACTGCAGCAGAAACTTATCTGCTTGCAGGGAGGTGTTTTAATTGGGAAAGTCTTCTCTGCTAAAAAAAGAGAGACAGAGCATTCTTTTTGATAAAATTAAATCCGATCCGTTTTTGACAGATGAAGAACTAGCTGATTTTTTCTCTGTAAGTGTTCCTACAATACGTCTTGACAGATTGGAACTCGGCATTCCCGAACTGCGTGAACGCATAAAGAATGTAGCGGAAAAAAACCATGCAAAGGTTAAATCTCTAGGGAGCAGGGAAATTGTTGGTGAGCTCGTAGAAATTAATCTTGGTGTAAATGCGATTTCAGTACTGGAAACAGACGAATCTATGGTTTTTGAAAAATCAAAAATTGTCCGTGGACATTTTATATATTCACTGGCAGAATCTCTAGCTATTGCTTTAATAGATGCTGATGTAGCTTTAGTAGGTGTAGCGAATGTAAAATATAAGATTCCTGTTTATGCGGGAAGTAAACTGGTAGCAAAAGCCGAAGTGAAAAGAGTAAAGGGAAATAGCTTTATAGTTTGGGTAAAAATAATGCAAAAACAGGTTGAAGTTTTCAGAGGAAAATTTATACTGGTATCCCTTGAAAAGTTGTAAGTTAATCATTTAAAATATTATTCATGGGTTTAGATCATACTTTGTATTAAAGGCAATTTTAATAAATGATTATTTTAGGGAGTGGATGCTTTGAAAATTATAGTAGATGCTATGGGCGGTGATAATGCACCCCACGATATCGTAAAGGGCTGTCTTGATGCCGTAAAAGAACAGGAAGGATTTAATATATTGCTTTTAGGCGATGGCAGTGAAATAGATAAAATACTAAAAGAAAATAGGTTTAGCAGTGGTAGAATAGATGTTCAACATACAACTGAAGTCATTACAAATGACGATATACCCACAAAATCTATTAAGGTTAAAAAAGATTCATCTATGGTAGTTGGTTTTAACATGCTTAAAGAAAATAAAGGTGATGTTTTTATTTCCGCCGGTAATACCGGAGCATTAATGACAGGGGCTACATTTATTCTGGGTCGTATAGAGGGAATAGACAGACCTGCTCTGGCACCTGTAATACCTACAAAAAAAGGCGGAGCACTTTTAATAGATGCAGGGTTTAATACTGTCTGCAAACCATTGAATTACCTGCAGTTTGGTATTATGGGATCCGTTTATATGAGGGAAATATTTAAAATTAGCAACCCTAAAATAGGTTTAATAAATGTGGGAGCTGAAGAAAGAAAAGGCAGTGAAATAATTCGTCAGGCTTATAATCTTCTTTCTGCATCAGGATTGAATTTCATTGGTAATATTGAAGGCAGGGAAATACCTGAAGGCGAAGTTGATGTAGCAGTTTGTGATGGCTTTGTTGGTAATGTCCTTCTAAAATTCCTTGAAGGTGTAGGTTCGTTTATATTTGATGGGTTAAAGGATGTATATTACAAAAACTTTATATCAAAACTTGCTTCGCTCCTTGTTAAAGGAGAATTAAGAAAGTTTAAAAAACGTCTTGATTATGAAGAATATGGAGGAGTACCTGTACTTGGGATTAACGGCACTGTATTTAAATGCCATGGCAATTCAAATGCAAAGAGTTTCAAAAACGCTCTAATAAAAGCTTATTATTTTGCAAAAACTGCGATTATGGAACAAATTAAGCAGGAAATAAGCTGTGTGGAGGTTAGGAATGTTGGAATGTAATAAAATTCATCCGTCGGGGGGGATACTTGGTACAGGAAGTTGTGTGCCTGATAAAATATTAACAAACATTGATCTGGAAAAAATGGTTGATACTTCAGATGAGTGGATAGTTAAAAGGACTGGAATTTCGGAAAGAAGGATTTTAAATAGTAATACACCACTTTATGAACTAGGAGTTAAAGCCTCTAGAAAGGCGTTGGAAGATGCTGGGATAACCCCTGAAGATATTGATTTAATAATAGTGACTACAGAAGCTCCTGATTACTTAACACCATCAATGTCATGCCTGGTGCAAAAAGACCTTGGAGCCATAA
>DAOSDD010000250.1:0-6053 GCA_035362115.1 Clostridiales bacterium
ATATAGCTGCATCCATGGTTGCGGTAAAATAAATGAAGTTTGCCTTCTTTCGCTCACCATAGTTAGAGCTATAGCCAGGTACCAGCAAGTCTCCTATATTCAAGTCGGCTTTTGTGCCGTGGTAGAAAGGCCCTGAGTCCAACGCTCTGGATGGTGTCTGTTCGTTCTTTATATTCACTTTTTATCCCTTCCTTTCGTGAGTAACAGGCTTTACCATTACCTGTTACTCGAGTTGATAAAAGCTTGCTTACACTTTTAAGTAAGCCAGTTTTGACCATTATTTATGCACATTATAAGAAGAATACGTAGTGCTATTATTTTGTTTCAACATCCAACCTGCTTTCTTAATCTTTGCAATCTCTGGATTGGTGCATTGAAAAATAATTGCAACTGTCTTCTTAAAACCTACTAATTTAAATATTTCTTTCTCAACAATACGATAATTCGTTTCGCATCCTCCTGCAGATGATGGTTTAATACTTTTATAAGAGTACAAGCTTTTCAAAGCCTGTACTCATTATACTTGATATTAAAGTCAAAACGCTTAGTTAAGCAATATTCTAAAAAGTGTTTTTGAATACTACTATTAAATCATTGTTTAAGTTAATTGGAATTGGTGTTAATGCAGTAACATATACAGCAAACTGTGGACTGTTTATATATCTACCTACTGGTATATCTATTATACGAGTTATATTTTTACCCTCGTATTTAACCTTGCCTGGTTGCAACAAATCCAAGAATAATAGATTGTATGGCTGGTCTGCATTTTGTATATTTAGTTTAACCTCAGTTCTTACTCTGTACGTAATTCCATCAAAATATATCGCTGGAAATTGTACTTTTGATGTCCCAGATGTTTGTATTTTATTGCTCTTAACATATTTAAAAAATTCTCTAAATTGAACATCTGTTACTGGCATCAGCGCTATACCTTGGATATCTTGTTTAAATTTTGCTTCGTCAAAATTCGTATAGTCTACATTTAAAACTATATCCAAATACCTGTTCACACTTTCTTCAATACTTGCATAGTCTTCTTTTAATTTACCAAATACCTGAACTGAATTTTTATAGTCATCATCTACAAGATAATTTGGTATTTCATAAACTCTTTTATCCATAGATGCCAGAGTGTATGGGTAATCTTTGTAATTAGATGGTATGTTATCTGGATTTGTGTTTAACTTGTCTTTGTTAGGTGTTATAGTACTATACCTTTCAACGAAGTTAACAACTATCTCATTTACCATACCTTTAACTACAGGTTTATCCAAAGGTAACTCATTGTTTGGTGCATCTACTATTTTGTTAGCAACCATATCTTTAATTACCTTTTGGTCCTCTGCTGAATACTTGGAAATGTTTTTTACTTCCACATCATCTCCACTGCTTAGTTCCAATCTCAAGTATGCTTTTTTAGCATTTGCAAAATACCTTATCACATCAATATATTTGAGCTGATCATTAAGACTATCTGAACCGTCTACAACACCTTTTTCTTTCATAATCTTAAAGAGTTCTGCATCTGAAGCCATTTCAGGGTAAAACCAGAAACTATCAAAATTAGAATAGTTGTAGATGCTACTAACCGCCAACTTTAGAACTTCCACTTTTGTCACTTTTTCATCAGGTTTTGCACTACCATTATCATAAATGTTGTTAAAAGCATAAATATTCATCTTTGTTTCAAGCATATCAGGTGAATATTTAGTAACTAAACTATTTGAAAAAGTAGTAGCAGTAGTAACTTTAAATGTTTCTTTAAGTGCTTTAGCAACATCTGCCCTTGTTATTCCGTAAAAGCCCACTTCATTTTCAAGAATTTGTAATGTTTGCTCAATTGTAAGTGAAGTGTTAGGACTGAATGTTGTTTCCGATGTGCCGTTAATTAGAGTTGTACGGTATGCATTACTAACATTTTTTTCAGCCCAATGGCCTTTCATATCTTTAAAAACTTTGTCCGGCCTTGTAAGTGCTATATGCAAAACTTCTTTGTTAGTAACATCCAGTATCTTAGCAGCTTCTGACCTTTTAATTACATTGCCTAGGTTCATGTATCCATCTACAGTTCCACTGAGTATTCCCAAGGAATTGAGGATTGTTATTTCCTCTTTTGCTGCTTTTGTAACAGTGCCGATATCTTTAAAATTATCTAGCTTGTTATATGCAAATATAAGAGGTAATCCCCGTCTTGCTAATGATGCTTGGATTGTACGAAGTTGTACTAGCATGAATTCGCCCTTTAAAACTTCGCGTGTAGGATTTTCATACCATGTAATCTGATATTCCTTTGCTAAACTTTCCGCCCAGTTACTTGATTTGTACACTTTATCCCCATTAACAGGTACATAATTAACTTTTGCACCTTTGTTCCATGTTTGTGCTGCATAGGTAGGTGCTGTAAACGCAAATACCATAAGAAACACAAGTAGCAAAGCTGACACCTTTTGGGGAAGCATTTTGAAATTTGTTTTCATGAAAATTCCTCCTAATTAATATTGGGTAGTGAAACAAAAACACCCACCCGTTTTTTATTTCAAACCCTATAATATCAAGGGTTATATAACTTTTTCTCTTACAAGAGACACACAGCATTCTATGTGGCTCGTTTGGTAGTACGGTCAACATCTATGTCCATTCATCCTCTCCCAATGATATGCTTTGCCTTTTCAATCGGGAACGGTGCTTTCTCCTCAGAAAAATATTCAATATTTACAACTTCTACCGTAGCAGTATGTTCGTCCTTTCCGACGGGTACTATTACCAAATCTCCAACTTCTATTGTATCATCATCGCTGATGTAATAATAGCTCTTACCGCCTTCAGTAAACTCCACACTGCAAAACATATACTCACCAGCTCGGTGTTTGGCTTTACTATATACTGAATGTTTCTCCTTTGCCATTAATAATCCATATATGCACTATTAAATGGTATTCGCCATCTCTTAAGTTATCCCCTCTAGTAATAGTTTTTCCAGTCATATTCCCATTCTTATCTAATATATCCCATATTTCCATAGAAATTCCTCCCCATTCCACGATAAATACTCAATTTAATTTGGTTGCATAATCTTCCAAATCTTAACTATATTATATATAAACAATAGCTAAAACCTGCACACCCGTGTTCATAATTTAGCAATACTGTGTACAAATGTATAAAATTTCATCTTAAATTTATCCCCAAAAACAACAAAACTCCTTGAAATCAAGGAGTTTCTATCGCATCAATATTTAAATTCTTTTATGGTGGAGGCGGTGGCCGGGCTCGAACCAGCACGGTATTGCCACCGGTAGATTTTGAGTCTACTACGTCTGCCAATTCCATCATACCAGACATATGGTACAAAAGATAAATTATCATAAAAAATTAAATGTTTTAAGTAACACTCTCCGCGGTATAATTGAAACGAATTATACACTTTAACTTATAATTTAAAAAATATAAGGGGGAAATATAATGCAAAAAAAGTTAATAAAATTAAAGCGCTTCAATCTGGTAATGGGTTTTTTTCATCTTGTTCAGGGCATTATTATGATATTTCTAGCAACAAATGTTATTCAAAAGATAGGTGAGTTTAAGCCAACTATAATCCAGTTTTATCTAAGATTTAATCCTGTAACAAAATCTCTTGAACCTGCTAGTAAGGAATTATTTGAATTACCTTTCGGAATTCTTGTTGCTTCTTTCTTATTAATTTCTGCTGCTGCTCACAGTTTAATTTACTTAAATAGTGAAAAGTATTTTGCAGATCTTAAAAGAGGACTTAATAAGTATAGATTGTTGGAACTTATTTTGTAGCTTTTAACACATTCCCGATCAATATGATTCTACAATATAAAGGTTTAGGCAAGTGGAAAGATTATCTTAATGGAGAAAGAATATATATATAATACTTAGTCTTGCTGCTAAATCCATATTGGCATGGCTTGTACTCTTTGGTGCTATGCAACCTTAAATTGGAAAAATAATGGGATATATGTTTATAGAAGGGATATATTTTATGAGAAAATTGATAAAAAGAATCTTTATAGTTTTACTTTCTATTTTCTTAATAATAAGCATAATCCCCTATTTAGTGCCTGTACAATCAGCCCGGGTTTTCAGCTATAATAAGGAATTCTTGGAAAGTGAATATGCAGATATTGTATGACTTGGTATTTGAAAATATCTGGGAATCCAGTATCTTACACCTTACAATTATTTTTCAGATCTGAATGCAAGGATTGCCAAGACCTTTACATTATAAACAGATATTAATGGAATAAGTATGACCTTTTTTAATGAAATTACTTCTTTTTCATTATCAATAAGCGTTTTATGTGCTGATCGGCAGTTCAAAAAATGTATTTAATTCAGATATCAAATGTTTTTAAACATCCCCCGGATAAAGGCTTAAAATGTTTGAAGCCATAGCCCAAAGGGTAAATGTAAGATTTCATCTATCGGGATTATCTCCAGAAGAAACAAAGGGATATATCAAACATCATTTACAGGTTGCGGGTGGTAAACGGGAACTATTTTCAGATGATGCGGTTAAACTTATTCATAACTTCACTCACGGCATACCAAGAATAATCAATAATATATGTGTAGGATGTCTGCTGGATACCATGCCAAAGTGAAATTGTAGACCCAAGCAGCGCTGAGAGGGTTTATCAAGAAATGTAGCAGGTGTAATCACTAAACAGAAAGGAGTCATCTAAAACGCTTTTCGAATGCGTGATGCAAACCCAGCGATGCCTCCAATGTGCTTGCATAATATTGGTATACACCTTCAGGCTGGCCTTTTTTGTGTTTTTTAAGACTGTTTTCACACCATTCCCATTCCCTGGTAAATTTATGCACCCCATCAATCACTATGAGATACCGCTTACTGACCATATAATTTACAAGCTTTTTATCCCTTATCAGCCTTTTTACAAAATTTACTGCAACATCTTCAATATGTTCTACATCAATGTCTTCCAGCAGACGAGCCAAGGTACAGGAGTGAGGAAGACTTTCAAGTGCAGGGAAAAATTTCTGCATATTCTCAATGATATTTATTCAATTTACTTTTATCTTTAATACTTAAGTTCCCGAGACTTGAATATGCATCCCCATCATAAAAATTTTGAAAATATCCGGCATCGTTAACGTGACAATCATAAATACTATTATCACTATGTTTTTTTCAAATTTTTCTATTCCTGATATTACATCATTCATTTGTTCTTTTGGGATTAGTTCCAGTATCGATATAAACTCGATATCAAAGGTAGGTTGAGCGGCTATTTTATTATCAACATCTATACAGTTAACAGCAGCATTTGCTTCTCTTCGCCTATAAAAACCTCTTTCATTTAACCACCTTGCCTTCTGCCAATCGGATAAGGGGTGCCATTTTGAAATCGTAATGCATAACTTTTTGTGTAATAAAAATGAATTTCGCATAAACCAATGCTTGAATGGTTCTTTTCTTATGAATGGATTGTTTGCAATATAGCCATTGATTTCTTCTATATGTTTTTTCATAACAGTGTTAACTTTGAAAATTACTCTTGTAATTCACCATACTTCATTTCTGTTATTACTCCCCTAGCATCCACTCCACTATCGAACCTCTGAATAGTAACGAGTCCAATTTATATTCATCTCATAATTTGCGAAACTGTATTGTATTTTGAGAGAGTATGTACTATTATATATGGTAGAATATTGTATACACAAGGCTGGAGGCGTATTATGGCTACATCATACAATAAACTGTGGAAACTGCTCATAGATAAAAAAATGAGCAAAGCCGACTTGCGAAAAGCGTCCGGTGTGTCTCCGAACACGATGACAAAGCTGCGCCGAGACGAACCGGTGATGCTGAGCGTGTTGGACAAAATATGTAAGGTGCTGGATGTCAACTATGGGGACATCGTTGATTATGTGGCAGATGAGGAAAGGAGCGATAAATCGTGATTGGTAAAAAGCAAATGACCGAGGAAGAAATAAAGCTGAATTTTATCACTCCTGTTATTACCGACAAGTGGTCAGGTTAGATGTTTTTTGATTAC
>DAOSDD010000251.1:0-6037 GCA_035362115.1 Clostridiales bacterium
GGATATATTGATAGTAAAAATCCATTTGATTCATGGATTACCTGTTCCTATTCGATAGCTTTCTGGCTTTCAAATAGAATATTTCAACTTCCAAGATACAATTTGGGTCTTACCTGTGGTCTATGCGGTACAGGATTTTGTGTAGATCTGGGAGTACTTAAGAAAATCGGCTGGGGAGCCACATGCCTTACAGAAGATCTTGAATTTACAATGAAGCTGGCATTAAATGATATAAAGGTAGCATGGGCCCATAACGCAGTAGTCTATGATGAAAAGCCTATAACCCTCAAGCAATCCTGGAAACAGCGCAAGCGCTGGATGCAGGGTCATGCCGACTGTGCATCACGGTTTCTTATACCGCTGTTTAAAAAGGCAGTTAAAGATTCCAGTCTTGTAGCTTTTGATTGCGCCCTGTATCTGTTTCAACCTTTGAGGTTTATATTTTTAGGCTTTGCAACTGTATTGATGTGGGTACAAACAATATATCCAGAGTCGCCTTTTTATAATTTAAAGTATGTATTCCCGGTAATACTCTGGCAAATATATGTTTTATTTCAATTTTTTTATGGGCCACTCATAATAATATCTGAAAAGAAGTTTAACCCTATTGTTATATTGGGTTTTATTGTATATCCCATATACTGTTTAACATGGGTCCCTATTACCATTCAGGGTTTTTTAAGCAAAAATAATAAAAACTGGAATCATACTACTCATACAAGAGAAATCAGCATTACCGAGCTGGAGAAAGCATAGAGGTGAGTGCAGGTAGATATTAATGGGTGCATTTTTAATTTACGAAGAAATATAATATGCGCCCTGCTTCCCGCTTCTCACTTCTATGGCCTGTCTCTACCTATATTTGACCTTGTTTTCCTATTTCGTGTTAAAAACAATTTTATCCTCTTCCGGATCTTTATCTACAAGGACAGTATCTCCTGTATTAACTTTTCCTTCCAGTATTTCTTCTGCAAGCCGGTCTTCAATCATGCCTTGAATAGATCTCCTCAAAGGTCTTGCTCCAAAAACAGGGTCATAACCTTTCTGTGCAAGAAGAGTCTTTGCATTATCAGTTACCTCAATACTTATTCCATTTTGTTTTAACCTTCCGGCCAGTTTGTCTATCATAAGACTTACAATCTGCTTTATATGCTCTTCATAAAGAGGATGGAATACAATTATTTCATCTATTCTGTTCAGGAATTCCGGTCTGAATGTCTTTTTCAACTCTCCCATTACATTGCTTTTCATATCCTCATAATTTTGAGCTTTATTATCTTCTCCGGCAGTAAAGCCCAGGCGTTTCGGCTCGGTAATCAACCTGGCACCTACATTGGATGTCATTATAATAACTGTGTTGCG
Organism: Clostridiales bacterium; assembly: GCA_035362115.1. GTDB lineage: Bacteria > Bacillota > Clostridia > Acetivibrionales > DUMC01 > DUMC01. Next base: position 1,363 of record DAOSDD010000251.1, read on the forward strand.
AAAATCCACCACTCTGCCCTGAGAATCGGTAAGTCTGCCATCTTCAAGAATTTGCAGGAGTATGTTAAATACATCAGGGTGTGCTTTTTCTATTTCATCAAAAAGTACAACAGAATAAGGCTTTCTTCTTACTTTTTCAGTGAGCTGACCACCTTCATCATAACCCACATAACCCGGAGGTGAACCCACCAGCCTTGATACAGCAAAACGCTCCATATATTCGGACATGTCAATTCTTACTATAGAATTTTCATCACCAAACAAAGCCTCAGCAAGAGCTTTACTAAGCTCGGTTTTCCCGACTCCTGTAGGGCCAAGGAAAATAAAGGAACCCACAGGACGTTTAGGATCTTTCAATCCTACCCTGCCCCTTCTGATAGCTTTTGAAATAGCTTTGACTGCTTCATCCTGCCCAATAACCCTTTTATGAAGAATATCCTCCATTTTCATAAGCCTTTCGGTTTCTTCCTCAGCCAGCCTTTTTACCGGAATACCAGTCCAACTGGCTACTATCTCGGCAATTTCTTCCTCTGTGACTCTATCGGTCTGGGTTTGATTTTTTTGTTCCCAATTGCTTTTTCCCTTTGCAAGTCTCTGCTTTAGTTCCTGTTCCTTATCTCTTATTTTTGCAGCTTTTTCAAACTCCTGACACCTTATGGCATCTTCCTTTTCTTTAATGAGCTTCTCAAGTTGCTCCTCCATTTCTTTCAGGTCCGGGGGAGCTGTAAAAGCTTTCAGTCTTACTCTTGAGGCAGCTTCATCAATTAAGTCTATTGCCTTGTCAGGCAGATATCTATCGGTAATATAGCGGTCTGATAGTCTTACAGCTGCTTCAATGGCATCATCCGTTATCTTCACCCTGTGATGGGCTTCATATTTGTCCCTTATGCCTTTTAATATATCAAGAGCTTCTTCTTTTGAAGGTTCTCCTACGGTAATAGGCTGAAAACGTCTTTCCAGAGCTGCATCTTTTTCTACATGCTTTCTATATTCATCTAGAGTTGTAGCACCAATAACCTGAATTTCACCTCTTGCAAGCGAAGGTTTAAGGATATTTGAAGCATCAATTGCCCCCTCTGCAGCTCCAGCACCGATTATTGTATGCATTTCATCTATGAACAGGATGACATTCCCTGCCTTTCGTATTTCATCCATGGCCTTTTTCAATCTTTCTTCAAACTCACCTCTATATTTTGCACCTGCAACCATTGCTGAAAGATCCAGAGTAACAACCCTTTTATCTTTAAGTATCTCGGGAATATTTCCTTCTACTATTTTCTGAGCAAGTCCTTCTGCAATAGCAGTTTTACCAACCCCAGGCTCTCCTATCAGACATGGGTTGTTTTTGGTTCTTCTGCAAAGTATCTGAACAACTCTTTCAATCTCCTTGTCCCTGCCGATAATGGGGTCAAACTTGCCTTCTCTGGCCATATCAGTCAGATCCCGGCCAAACTGGTTAAGTGTAGGTGTGTTTGTATACCCGGAATTGTTCTTTTGGGCACTTGGAGCACCAGGAGCTTCTTCATTAAGCATTTTTGCAATTTCATTCATCATTTTCTGAGGGTCAACCCCCAGATCTATAAGAATTCTGACAGCAACACTTTCTCCTTCTCTCATTATTCCAAGAAGCAGATGTTCTGTGCCAATATAATTCTGATTCATTTTCCTGGCTTCCCTGAAGCTGAGCTCCAAAACTCTCTTTGTCCTGGGAGTAAACCCCAGAGGCTGTTCACCAGTTTTCTCACTTCTTCCTATTAATTCATCTATTTGTCTTATTATCTTCTCTTCTGTAACACCCTGGCTCTGCAGAACACGGGCTGCTACCCCGCTTCCTTCCTTAACAAGACCTAACAGCAAATGCTCTGTCCCAACATAGTTATGTCCCAATTCTACAGCTAATTGTTGGGAATAGGCCAGTGCTTTTTCAGCTCTTTCAGTAAAACGTCCGTACATTTGTCATCGCTCCTCTCCTTTTTAGTGCTGTTGTATTATGTGCCTGTTGTATTTTGTGCCAGGCACAAAATACAACAGGCACATAACCAAACAATTATTGACTTGCTTTTAGTTTCTCTCTTATTAATTCTGCTCTTTTTATATCCCTTTCATCCGGACTGATTGGCTTTCCTACAAATTTTTGAAGAGATGCAGGTTGTATTAAAAGTATTATTTCATTTACTGTGTTTATATTTACATCTTTAATTATTCCCATATCTACGCCCAGCTTCACATCCGAAATAAGATTCAGACTTTCTTCTGTAGTAATAATCCTCGCATTTGAAAGCAAACCAAAAGAACGGTATATTTTATCTTCAAATAGCTTTGCATTTTGCTTATACAGTTCATTTCTTATGGTGTTTTCCTGCTCAACAATTTGTGTGGCAATATTAGTTATGCTTGTTACTATTTCCTCTTCAGTCTGTCCTAGAGATACCTGGTTGGACATCTGAAATATATTTCCCAAAGCCCCGCTATGTTCGCCATATATACCTCTTACAGTCATATTTAGTTTGCTGCATGCTTCAAGGACATTTCTAATATATCCTGTCATGACCAGTGCCGGCAGGTGAAGCATGACAGATGCTCTTATACCTGTCCCTATATTGGTGGGACAGCATGTAAGATAACCATAGGTACTGCTGTATGCATAGTTTATGTTCTTTTCAAGACAATCATCAATTTTGTTACAAAGTATCAGCGCATCATTTAACTTAAGCCCGGAATAAATGGCCTGAATCCTCAAATGGTCTTCTTCGTTAATCATTATACTAACTTTTTCGTCTCTGCTTATAACAACTGCGCTTTTCTCGCAACTCATTGTAAGATCAGGGCTTATGAGATGCTTTTCTACCAGCATCTGTCTTTCAATTTCTCCAAAATTCTGCATATCAACAAATAGAGAACCTTTCAGCTCATTTAATCCGCCGGCTGCTATAGAACTTCTAACTTTGCTTATTATTTCATCAGCCTGGGCTTTATTCATTCTATAAGGAAATGGGTACTCTTCAAAATTTCTTGCAAGCCGTACTCTGCTACTTATAATAACTCCATTATTTTCATTGTTTGCTTCCATTAAGACCCACCTCCAGGCTCTTGATCTGATCTCTTATTTCAGCTGCTTTTTCATATTCTTCTCTTTCAACCGCCCTGTTTAAAAGCTCCTTTAGTTTTGTAATCTCTTTAGTAACTGACATGTTATTTGACAATCTGCCGGGTACCTTCCCATTATGCTCTACGCTTCCCTGCAATCGTCTTATTAAGGGACTGAGCTTTTCATCAAAAGTAGTATAACAGTTGCTGCACCCCAGCTTGCCTGTCTTTTGGAACTCTTCAATTGTCATACCACATTTTTCGCATTTCAGCACCTTTTGAAAAGGTTGTATATAAGAACCAATTTGGTTGGAGTCGTTGCTATCAAAGCCCAATAGGCCTGCGATTAAAGCATTTATACTTATAGGAACTCCAAAACCAAATTGTTGTTTTTTCTCATTTGCACACTGCTCACAAAGATGCATTTCCACCTTCTGATTGTTTAATATTTTAGTAAAATGTACTGTTGCCTGCCTTTTCTGGCATAATTGGCACTGCATAAATATCACTTCCTTTTAAACGATAAGGCTGATAAGCATATTCTTTAAAATAGCCGCCCTTATATTGTCTCTTTCACCTGTGGGTATACTACTCAGCACCTTGTCACTTGTTGCTGCTTTCATAAGCAGTGCGTCTCTATCGGTAATAATATTATAATCTTCAAAGTTTATAATGAATACCTCGGCCGACTGCTGTGTAATGCTATAACCCATGGAATTGATGATATGCATTAGATAGGAGGTAGGTTCCGAGAAGTTAACCCTCTTGATTTTTATATGCCCGCCCCCACCTCTCCTGCTTTCAACATAGTACCCCTTCTCACTGGTAAACCTGGTATCTATTACATAGTTAATTTGAGAAGGTACACAGTTAAAATGGCTGGCAAGCTCATTTCTTTGAATTTCAATAACCCCATCCATTTCCTCAATCATCTTTTTAATAAACTGTTCTATAATATCACTTAGTATAGCCATAAGCACCACCATATTGATTTTGACTTTCTTTGACTTTCGTTTATATTATAAATGATTTATTTATTATATGCAAGTTTTTTTTGAATAAACAAAATGCGTTCTTGAATAAATGGGAAAAAAAGGGCACCTGTTTACATGTTAATGTATTCCGGCGCCCTGTTTCTTCTACTCACTATCCACTACTCGCTACTCACTTCTCACTTCTAATCATTATTATCATCATCGGTCATTGTCTTCTTTGCTTCATCAATTATCTTCTGGCTTATCATAGGAGGTACTTCTTCGTATCTTTCATACCATTCTTTAAAGTATCCCCTGCCTTGTGTCATGGACCTTAAATCGGTAGCATATTTGAACATTTCAGCCTGAGGCACTTCTGCTACTACTTGCTGAGTCCCATCGTGTTGAGGATTCATACCAAGAATTCTTCCTCTGCGTTTGTTTAAATCTCCAATAATATCTCCCATATAACTATCGGGCACATATACTTCAACGTGCATTATAGGTTCCAATAAAACTGGGGAAGCTTCAGCCATACCTTTCTTGTAAGCCAGGCTTGCGGCAATCTTAAAGGCCATTTCGGAAGAGTCTACAGGGTGGAAAGAGCCATCCAC
>DAOSDD010000252.1:0-6021 GCA_035362115.1 Clostridiales bacterium
TAATGAAAAAGGCGACCTCAGGAGGTTTGTTAAAAAGATAACAGTAAGACAGGGCTTACTTGCAATACCGGCAGTTATTATTTTACTTTTGTTTGCTCCGGGAATGTTCAGGGTATTTTTAGGAGAAAAATGGTATGAAGCCGGTATATATGCACAGATTTTTGCTCCCAGTGTCTTCATGCATTTTATTGTATCTCCCATATCATATATACCAATAATAGTTAACCGGCAGAAAACGGCTTTTATTATAGGGCTGGCTAGTAATCTGCTTGATATTGCAGCAGTGGTGTCAGGCAGTTATATAGGAAATGATGTTAAAACGGGTTTCTATATTCTTACATTTGTAAGGTTGGTAACGCTTATTCTAACTCTAATTTGGTATTACAAAATATCTGCATCAATCAAAGGTGGGACTGAAGCAAAAAGTAAATCATCCAAAGATAAGGCTGATATAAAAGTTAAATTACCCAAAGATGAGTTGGAAATAGAAACAAATAAGATAAAATATAAAATGAAAATTATTATAATAGGGCTTCCATATTTTGCTTGCAGGCTGGCAAAAAGCCTCTCTCACTTTGACAGGGACAACAGTTATGTTGCCATTGATATGAATAGAGGTATTTTAAGTAAGTTAAAATATATTTTTCATCTGATAAATGCAGATATTGTATACTCTATAGGAGGTTTCGTCGTATATAGCAGATCTGCAGCAATGGCTTTTCTACTCAAAAAGAAGTTTATCATGGAATGGGTGGGTTCGGATGTTTTGAATGCAAGGAGAGCATACAAAGAGAATCTTGTTGACATGAAAATTATCCAACAGTCAATTCATTTTTGCGAAGCTCCATGGATTCAAAAAGATTTGGCTCAATTAGGTATAAAGACTGAAATATTATACTTTTTTACATTTAATACCGAGGAAAGACAGATATACAAGCTGCCTGATAAATTTTCAATTCTTTCCTATGTAAATGAAAGCAGGCAGGAGTTTTATGGTATAGATAATTTAATTAGACTTGCTCGTGATTTCCCCAAAATTGAAGTAAGAATAGCAGGAATGAAAACTACCCAAAAAGAGCTTCCTCAAAACATTAAATTATTAGGATGGGTAAAAGACATGGGGGAGTTTTATAAAGGCTGCGTTTTATTTTTAAGACTTACAGAACACGACGGACTGGCTTTTTCTGTGAGAGAAGCACTGGGAGTGGGAAGGTATGTGGGTTATTCCTATAAATATGATAAGACATTTTTTGTAGATAGCTACTCTAGTTTAAAATCTCTTGTTTTAGAATTATGCAGAAGCTTTTACAACAATTCGCTGGTGTTTAACTATAATGGAATGGACTTTATCGCAAAAACCTTTAGCGAAAAGAAAGTATTAGGAAATTTAGTAAATAAGTTTAAAAAAATTATAGAAAATTGAAATATTTAACAGGAAGTGTATATAGTCATGAAGAAGGTTTTGGTAATATCGTATTATTATCCTCCGCGTCCGGGAGTTGGAACAAACAGAATAAGGGGACTGACAAAATATTTACACCGGTTTGGTTGGGAACCCGTTGTTTTAACCACTGAGTTGGGTGAGGGAGAATGGGCTCCTTACGCTAAAGTAATTGAAACAGAATTTTGTTCAAGGATAGGCATTATAAAGAAGTTTTTTGGTTTCAAGGATGGAATAGGATTACAGCAACAGATAGGTATAAATAAAAAAAGGAAAAACGGAATTGTAAACAGATTTTTTAGTTATTTAAAAGATTTCATTGCTTTTCCCGACGAATTTTGCACTTGGATAAAAAAAGCTGAAAAAATTGGAATGCAGCTTATTGATAATGAGAAAATCTCGGTAATTATAAGCAGTTCCAGTCCTGTAAGCACACACCTGATTGCCAGCCGTTTGAGCAGAAAGAAAGGTGTCCCGTGGGTAGCGGATTTACGGGATTTATGGACACAGAATCATTATCATGATCATACACTTATAAGGAGAATATTTGAAAGGAATCTGGAAAAAAGGACATTGAGATATGCATCGGCTCTTGTAACTGTATCGGAGCCATATGCAGAACAATTGAGGCTGCTTCATGGGAATAAGGATGTATATTGCATAACAAATGGGTTCGACCCGGACGAAGTAAGTGATTATTGTCCTGCAGAAAAAACAGTAAGTGAAATAACTCCAGAGGATATAGTTATAGAGGATACAGTTACAGAGGACATAGTTACAGCGGATACAGCTGTGGGGGATACAATAGAAGGCAGGCTTTTAATATCTCATACAGGATCCCTATACGATTTGAAGAAAAATCCGGGACCACTTTTCAAAGTTATTAGAAAACTTATTGATAATGGATATATGGATAGAAGCAAGATCCAGGTGAATTTCTACGGACCCTTCTGTCATAAGTTGGAGGAACTGATAAAGGTATATAAGCTTGAAAGAATTGCAGTTCAGCATGGAATTATAAACAGGAATTTAAGTATGGAAGTACAGAGAAAATCATCAGTTCTTCTTGTTATGGAATGGGATAATCCTGGTGAGGAAGGGGTATATACCGGGAAAATTTTTGAATATCTTGCTGCCAGGAGACCTATTTTGGCTATAGGAGTAAGGGGAGGGGTGCTTAGAGACCTTCTGAATACTACAAGAGCAGGGGTATATGCTACTTCTGAAATTCAAATTGAGGAATTTATAAAAAGATGGTATGAAGAGTGCATTAATGGTACACAACCTGTGTTTATAGGAGATAAGGATAAAATTAACGAATATTCCCATGTAAATATGGCAGGTAAGTATTCAGAGCTTTTAAACAGAGTGTCAAGCTCTATAGATTAAGTGGGACTGCATACGGACGGGGCCGCATATAGATGAGGCAGCATATGGATGAGATAGGATATAGATGAGGCAGCATTTAGATGAGATAGCATATAGGTGAAGAAAGTGAATTTAAATAAATTAAAATATAAATTTAATAGAATAAACAGCGACCCTTTGTTGGAAATACTATTAGTACTTATATTTGCAGTGACCACTAATACTGTGATATACCTTAATTTAGTGTTGCATTCAATTCTTGCTATTTCTGCTATTGCAGCACTCTTTTTTATATTTGCAGACTATTCCAATGGTCTGGTACTTATGGTATTTCTAATCCCCCTTGACTCTGCTTCAGTAATAATACCGGGACTAACCTTAACTAAAGTAATTGGAATTGTGACTGTTATTTCATTTTTAATAAGTAATATAAAACATGGGATTAAATTACCTGATATATCTTTAACAGCCTTCCTACTATATGCAGCAGCATCAATAGCATGGTCTATAGATATAAAGGAATCCTTCAACAGAATAACTAATTTGGCCAATTACTATGTGATGGTAATTATGATAATAAATTCAGTAAATCCAATAACTTCAATAAATTCAATAGCTTCAATAAATTCAATAAGTACAAATAAAAACTTAATAAAATATATGAACGCTTATCTTTGTGGGAGTATAGTAGTAAGCTGCCTTGGTATATACAATTTCATTACATCCGGCGGAAGCCAAAGAGTGGCTGCTTTTTATGGCGAAAATATGAACTTTTATGGTCTGACAATAGGGATTGCTATTATTTTAAGTTTATATTTATTTAAAAACTATGTAAATTCAGGCAATAAAATTTTAAAGGGTATTTACTTGGCAGCATGTCTTGTTTTAATTCTGGGGCAGTTGGTTTCCTTAAGCAGGACTGCCTGGGTGGCAACCTGTATTAGTTCTTTTGTTTTCTTTACAAGCAGTAAGTTTAATATTAAAAGGGTTATTATTTCTATTATAACACTCGTGGTAATTGTATCTGTACCATTGTTAATTTTAAAAAGGATTGTTCCTGTTTCGACAGACTTATTTTTAAATAGGTTCACCACAATATTCACCTTAAGTGATAATGCAGCAGGAAGACTTGATATATGGAAAGTTGCCTTTAACATATTCAAAGATTATTTGTTTTTTGGAGTGGGCATAAGTAATTTCCCTGCTGCATTCACCTACGGATATATAATGAATAGCAGTGCTCCTTTGGATGTGGGTTTGAATTCGGATCCTCACAATTTGTATATAAGCATTTCAGTAGAGTTGGGAATTACAGGGATGCTTATATTTTTGTTTACTATTTATAATATATTCAGGAATATTTTTTCTTTGAAAGAGAATGGCTATAAGGAGTTTTGCATGGTGCTCATGTTGTTCTTATTAGTTGCCGGTTTAACAAGTACTATTCTATATAAGAAATACTTTTGGTATGTTTTGTCTCTTGTTTATGCAATAATTAATCAGATTAATGAAAGTGAAAAGGCGAAAGGGAAATATTAAATATGGAGAAAAAAAGACTTAGGCTTATAGTTATATCTCATATGTTTCCAAATAGCTATGAAATAAATGGTGGGATTTTCATATATGAGCAGGTAAAAAGCTTGGCAAAACTGAGTAAGTACAACATAACAGTTATAAGTCCCATACCCTGGTCTCCTCATATGCTATGGTTCAAGGAAAAATGGAGGAAATATGGGCAAATAGAAGAAAAGGTAATAATGAATAAATCAGGTAATGTAGATGGAAATTTTAATGGCAATATGGATGTCAATACAGATGATCATATTGATAGCAATATATATGGTAATACAGATGGTAATGGTAATAAAGATGACAATATTGATGTTATATACCCAAGATATATTTGCTTTCCCGGCAAACACCTGTTTTTCATACGGGCTATTACAATGTTTATATCCGTTGCTAAAGTAATAAGAACACTTATGAAAAGGGATGATATTGCAATTATTCATACTCATACCATATTGCCTGATGGATTTTCAGGGGCACTTTTGAAGAAATTTTTCCCCAATATTAAAACAGTTTGTTCTGCAAGAGGAAGTGATATAAATGTTTACCCTTACAGGAATAAGATGGCTATGTATTTTACCAGATATTCACTCAGAAACAATGATATTATAACCACAGTTAGCAAAGATCTAATGAGAAAATGTCTGGAATTAAGAAAAAAAACCAACAAAAGGCTCAACAACAGACCTGGCAGCGAACTCAACTGCAACTCCCGCAGCACAGTGAACCCGGAAGTGAATCTAGCTGCGAATTCAAAAGTAGGCTCGGCAATGAACCCAACGGCGAACTGCGTGGTAGTATATAACGGGCTTAAAGAAGATTGGTTTCATTTATGTGGTGAGGAACAAATAAAAATTGAGGAACTGAAAAAAGAGTATGGTTTTAAAACAAGACTTTTGTTTGTGGGAGAACTGTCCAAGGAGAAAGGAATTTATGAGCTTATTCTTGCTTTTGAAAGACTTCAAAAACGTTATAAGAAAATAGGATTGCTAATTGTGGGCGATGGAAGAGAACGTAAGGAATTTACAAACATGTGCTCTCAAAAAGACCTGCAGGATAAAGTTATTTTTTTCGGGCAGGTTAAACATGAAAATGTGAAGCTGCTCATGAGATCATGCGATATATTTATTCTTCCCAGCTATTCTGAAGGTATGCCTAATGTTGTGCTGGAAGTCATGGCTGCCGGTAAGGTGGTAATTGCAACAAGTGTAGGAGGAGTCACAGAAGTAGTTGAACATAAATATAATGGTATAGTGATTAAACCTAAATCTGTGGAGGACATAGTAAATTCAGTTGAATTGCTTTTGAATGATAATGCTCTTTATAATTCAATATGTCAAAATGCATACACAACTGTAAGGAATAAATTTTCCTGGAATAAAAATGCACTGCAGATAGATGGAATATATGAAAGCCTTTTAAATTAGAGGTAAGGAGACACATATTTTCAGAGTATAGAATTTTCAAGTTTCTTGACAAATTCTTATGCTGGTGTTCAACGCAGAAAGAGAAACAGAATTTTGGAGGTATTGCGTGTCAGATGCTTATATAGTGAGACAACTTTATGAAAGTGAATATGATATATGGGACAATTTCGTTGATATATCTCCTCAGGGAAGCTTATATAATAAAAGTTGGTGGTT
>DAOSDD010000253.1:0-5985 GCA_035362115.1 Clostridiales bacterium
GCCTATCTGCCTGATATAATCTTGCCATACGCCAATAAGGTGTTGAGGTTAGCTTTAAATTTTCATTTTCATAACCCTTTGCTTCATGTTTATATTGAAACGCTGTATAATAAATGCGTTTTAAACGATATGTCTTATATAATGCCTGAGACAAAGTCATAATCGTCCTATCATCTTCCTCAGTACTGCCTGCCATGAGTTGTGTTGTTTGAGAGGTAGCAAATTTCCGCTTTTCATTTTTTGCACTCATAATCAAGCTAGAGATATTACGCATAGGTGTCAAAATGTTCGTTTTGTTCTTTTGTTTTGCAATGCGTTCATAACCCGAACTTTTGGCAACCTCAATATTAACACTTAACCTGTTTGCATATTTTCCTGTCCTTGCAATAAGAAGCGGATCGGCTCCTGGCATAACTTTTGCATGTATAAAGCCATTGTAGTAAAGCTTCTCACGCATAATATGTACACTTTCAGCAAGAAGTTCCTGAGTGTAGTCAGCATTTTTATATATTGCAGAGGTAACAAATACTCCGTGTCCGTTGTTTTTTGCTGCAATAACAGATAACCTTGCAAGTTCTTCAGGAGTATTGCAATAATTATTTCTTTCTTCACGGCTGCACCTGCAACTACAATAGGAGCAATTGAATACGCATTTGCTTGCTAAAAACATCTTGGGAATTTTAGCGGGTGAGCTTATGCTCTTAACCTCGCTCGCACAAATAAGTGCTGTGCTTTCGGCATCACTATCACTTGCAATTTCAAATTTTGCATCATCCTGCATCAATGCAAGCTTATCCTCTATGCTATATTGTTTCGGTAATATAATGTTAAACACAAAATTCACATCCATATTTATATGCTATCAATATAGTTATTCCTTACCGCAAGCACCTTTCAATCATTTCCTCTTAAAGCTTCAGTTCCGTCAGGTTATAGATTTTAATAAAATAATAAATATACCATTCATACTTTTGTAAAGCCATCTTATAATCCTTTAATTTATTGTAGTGCACGCTTATTGGTTTGCAGCTAACTGTTGCGGTATGTAATCAGATAATCTCGGCTATTTTTTCGAAGAATTCTTCCTTCGTATCGCACACAGTAAATTCGCCGTTCAAGAAACCGTAAACCTTACCATGAAGTTCGGGACATTTTTGTGCGCACTTGCCTATGCAACCGGTTGTGTGGTCTTTTACCTTAACCTTGCCTTTCAATTCTGCAACATCAAAACCTGAACATTTTTTACAAACTTTTACCTTTTTGACTTCTGCCATTTACATTCTTCCTCCCCTATATTTTAATTACTGCACTTGACAATGGTGTGTCACATTAATATACTCTGCAAATTATTTTAGTAAATTTTAAAGTGGAATATAAATTGAATTTTGTTGCTTGTTTAGTTATTCTGAATTATATCAAACACATGTTCGTTTGTCAATAAGATTTAGCTAAAATTTAAATAATTTTTCCAAAATCCTTTATGCATTTGGCCATGTAAAACAATAATCCTCATATTATTTCTTCCTTTCTTGGAAAGTTGTAATTTTTCTAAAAATTATCCGAATTATAATCAAAAAGAAAGCACTAGCTAAAAGAGTAATGTTCCAACTATCGATAATAGGCATAAGCAAATCTGGCGACAGGTAATATCCCTCTTTATACAGCATTTCGTCTTTAATTAGTAAAGTCCTCCTATTGTTATACCCTTTAGGCATATGATAGTATAGTTTGATTGACTTTAGAGAACCGAATAAATCTTCTAGTTTTACGAAGTAAGCTGAAGTGACCGATTTTTCATTACCTACCTCAGCAAATGGGATTACATATCGCCATCCCTTCTTATATGTAGGCCAGCTTTGAATTCCGTATTTGTAAGAATTGATATCATTTGTGGTAATAATGTACTTTTTCCCTGAATCTATCGTAATCACTGGTTCTAGATTGTCATCTGGTGCTGAGTAGTAACTGATTGGCTTCTTTAGCACAAAAGTATTAGGTCTGCCTAAAAGATCTGTAGCAAAAGGAAAATATAATCGATAAATATAATCATCGATGAATTTTTCTTCTGCTATAGGTATTCTCTGTTGATATGGTTCATTAGGATTAGCAATAAAATTGTTGACTAAATTATAGTTCTTCCATATAGCAATACCGATTCTTATCAGTATACATGTAAAGATAAATATAGCCAAAATTGTTATGCTTTTATTGATTGTTTTTTTATCTAAATTCATAAACAACCCCCCAATACAATTTTCATTTTCAATTGTTAAATTCCTTTTTTGCATTATGAACTTATATAACATAGTCGAGTTGACCACATAGCCCTTCTCCCTGGCGGTGTTCGTCACCCGGCGGATCGGTGTAGCATGTTACAGAGACCTTTATTTGGGTATCCAGGTCTATTATATGATGTATCTGCCCCAGAGTCATGCCTGAGTACTTTCTTCTCCATCGTTAAGCAACGGTTCATACATCATAATGGCATGATTCTCTGCAACGACCTCATCTGAAATCAATTTTGCACTGCTATCCAAGACCTTTCGCCTAATTATATTATGTCGTGTGTAACCGCCTCACCATTCGTGTTTTATTATGTGTTCACTTTCGTAGATTTGGAATTCAAGTGGACAGGGATGTTTACATCTCCATTCACCTTCCAAATGATTATCTCCTACTTTAACCAGAAGTTGATATTCATGTGGAGTATCATTCCTTATTTGTAAATCCACATAATTATATACAATTGTAGCACCACTTCCGAAGGGTTGAGTTCGATTGGAATCTGGAAAAACATCATGTGTGTGGCGCCAGCGTTCCTTGACAGTTAATGGTGTATGAAGAGTCATCCAATAGATGAGGTTTGAGAGTTGGCATAAGCCGCCACCCACACCCGCATTAAATGAGCCGTTAGTCAAAACCATTCCTTTTAAATAGCCTTTTGCTTGTGTCGGTTTCCCTACCAAGCGCCAAAAGGAAAAAGTCTCTCCCGGCTTTAGTATCACCTTATTAAGCCTTCCACAAGCCAGCATCAAGTTAGTTACTTTATTCTCCTGCAGCCACATATCAACATTGCGTAATTGTCTATATAATGGTGTTTTGTGGGCTGCCACTACATTGAAAAGCTCAATTTCTCTTGATCTAGAAGGATATCTGATTGATCGGTTAAATATCCACTGAAAATATCGCCGACAAGTAAAGTATAACCTCCCCAATGTCATTCGTATTATTGAACGAGGTGCTGGCTTTCTAGATTGATAATGGTAATTCAAACCATATGCCTCCTTTTATCTCTTTGCGAATATTTCGTATAACGGTCCATAGCAATAGGTAAGGCTTTAATGCTGTTTATGGACTAAGGTCGGATGACATCGCTCCTGTACCCTCGCAAAGATACATTGTTATGTAAAGTCGCACGCCCTTATAGTCAACAGATAAAAGGACGCCGGCCTATTTAACTAAAACGGCACTTCTATCTCGTTTTTCTTTTCAATCTCGACATTTTTATTCCTCCAGACGAAGATATCAATTATAAGGACATTTCTTTCATAGTTAATCTCTTTTAACATGTAGTACTCTCCATCGTAACTATTTGTAAGATTAGAAAATAAATTATCTTTTAAAGAATATACATATACATCTTTCCTGCAACCTCTTTCATATGTCGTAGGATTACTGCCGTCTAGAGGTACTTGATGGCTTACATCGAATAAAATTCTCTCATTGTCTAGCCATCCAACAAAGCATGTCAACGGATACCAGTCATAGGGTGAGTCCGGTAAAATTTCTGTTTTGGCTAGCCCCTTAGCCATACTAATGGGAGTTGATGTATCATTTTTAACATCATATATTGAAAAAGTCGAAAACTCTTCTCCATATTGTGTAATACATATTTTGTTGCTATGCGGTGACCAAACAGGCTCAAATCCTTGTCCGATTTGCTGCTCCTTAGTAATAATTACTTTGAGTATATCATGTTCATGAGAGACTAGTACTAGACCAGAATCATTTGAAATTACTCTCATTGTTTTATCTGGAGATTCAATATCTATATATATTGGCTCTATGAATTTTTTTCCTATTTTCTCTTTATCGCTTTCGGAAATTATTTCTTGATTGTCACCACCATTATTATAGGCTTCTTGTGCATCTTGTTTAAATGTAGCCTCTTGATTTTGGTACATACTTCTACCAATTAGCTTATTTTTAAAATAGGTACATCCGATTAAGCTTACAAAACATATGATTAAAATTATCAATAAGAACTTTTTCAAAATTATTTCAACCCCTTGATAGGCCTCTCAATATATCCGCTACACGATGTGGTGACCTTATCCATTTATTTTACTTAAAATTTCTTTTGGCCATTTTTCCCTTACTTTATCTTCGTCTATATAATAATCTACCTTATTTATGCTTTGATATATTTCTTGATACGGAAGAATATTTATCTTTCCTGAGTCTGGGTATTCACAAACATCAAGTCCAATTACAGTACGAATATCAAGATACCTACATGGCTTTTTTGTATGATTATATAGCTGATGAGCACCTTCTGGACCCATTTTGAAAAATACAATATCTCCTTCGTCTAATTGCTTAAATCCTTCAGGCGTACGTAATGTAACACTACCTGATAAGATAACAAATATCTCTTCGGAATTACGATGGAAATGATATGGATATGAAAACTTGTCTGATTCAAGAGAACGAATATCAAACTGCAAATGTTCGGATTTAACAAGTCTCATAATTTTGGGGCTTGTATACCATGAATAATCAGATATTAGAGATTCTTTAAGTTCAAAGGATACCGTTTTCTCATTAAATACTTCTGCCATATAAGTCATCCTCACAAATTCATATTTTTTCTAGTAGTTTACGTTACCGCTTTTTTAAAATGCTCCGATTACGGAGTCAGGGGCAATAACTTAGTCGTCATTTCGTACAACGTGGTGTGCTCCTTGATATTATTATATCATTTGGGGCAATTATTTAAATGTTTTTACTAAAATGTTTTTCTAAAACATACGTAACACGATGTCTGCTTATCGTCTGGTAGTCGCGATGGCGATGAGCTGGACCCGCAGAACTCTTATTCCTAGCGGTGTTCGTCACCCAGCGAATCGGTGTGGTGCACAAGCTCCAGAGTCCTTCCCACTGCACTTTCATCCAACGGCCAGCACTCCTGATGCTTTCTGAGCCGCTTTTGGAACTCAAAGGCAAGCCTGTTCGGCGAAAAAGAGTTGTGCCTGCTCGTGCTTCTGCCCACACCTATTTTAATTAAAGCCAGCAACCTTCACTTGAGTGCTTTATTATACGTAGTACAGCGGCTTCGCGTTCAGAAAGAGCCATGGAAGGCGCTCCCTCAAATGTTTACTTGTTAATTTTCTTAAGAAATTTTTCAAGCGATATACCAGCTTGTTCAAGGATACTTTGTAATGTTCCTTTAGCAACTTCATAGTGATTAGGAACGATAACAGTCTTTTCTATTTTACCTGTTTTTCGTAATTTAATATGATTTCCTTTTTATGAAATAACCTTGAATCCAAATTTACCTAATATAGATATGATTTTTTCAGGCTTTAGTACTGGATATTTTGAACCCATTAGACTGTTACCTCCAGTGTTGTAACAAATGTCTGTTTTGGACTAATCATATCAGGTGTAGAATCTTCATAATATAGTTCCAAAGCCTCTCTTAAATTATTTATAGCTTCTTCTACAGATTTCCCTTGAGAAGCAACACTATTCTCCAAACATTTTGCAACATACCAATTATCATCTTTTTGAACTATAACTGTTACTTTGAAACTCATAAACTCACACTCCAACAATTCTTAATAAGTCTATTTTACCACAAAACAAACATACATTTACATTATAAAATAAAATTTATATAACCTTCTATATAGAACAGGTTTTAAAACATTTAAAACTTGCTTCTGTTACCTTGATGTAACTTACGATTTGCAAATTCTTCAT
>DAOSDD010000254.1:0-5957 GCA_035362115.1 Clostridiales bacterium
ATAACATAACTTTGGCATAACCCCACCATTGTTAATTTCTATTATGGCATATGATTCACTTGAGTTATCCCTTGGGTCACTAATGCTTCCCGGGTTTAGTACGAAACAACGTCCATTTTTAACCAGATCTGCAACATGTGTATGCCCAAATAACAGGATATCAGCACTTACTTCATATGCTTTTTTAAAAAGCTTTTCATAATCCCATTTAACAGAATACCTGTGACCATGAGTTATAAAAATCCTTTTACCTTCAAACTCAAGTACCTTTTCTGCAGGGGTTTCATCTATCATAAAATCACTATTGCCATATATATATTCAATTGGAATATTTGGAAATTCATCACTTAGTTTTTGTGCATCTCTGAAATAATCTCCCAAATGAATTATCAAATTTATGTCGTTATTCTTCTTAATTGCTTCCCTTGCATTATCTATATCACCGTGTGTATCACTTAAAACCAATATTTTCATTTTAAACCCTCTTCACTTAAATTAAGTATTTATACTGCATATATTATGATTATGGCTGAACTTATGTTTTTCACAAGGTTTCATTTTCTCGTTTTTTCAGTTCGTCAACCATCATTCTTAAAGCCTTTCCCCTATGACTAATCTTGTGTTTTTCACAAGGATTCATTTGAGCAGTTGTCATACCAAATTCAGGCATATAAAATAAGGGGTCATATCCAAAACCATTATTTCCCTCAGGTGCACAAGCTATATACCCCTCACATGCTCCTTTAACTGTAAAACTTGTGCCATCAGGGTAGATCACTGCTATTACACATACAAATCTTGCTTTTCTTTTCTCAAAAGGTACATCTTTGAGCAAATCAAGGAGTTTCTTATTTCTATCTTCATCTGTAGCGTTTTCTCCTCCAAACCTAGAAGAATAAACACCAGGTGCCCCATTTAAATACTCAACTTCAAGTCCTGAGTCATCTGCCATTACCGTCCCGCCTGTCAGCTTCCATACCTCATTTGCTTTTATCATGGCATTTTCCTCAAAGGTATTGCCATATTCATCTATTTCATTACTAATACCTGCCTCTTCCATGGATACAACATCATAAGGAAAATCTGAAAGAATCTCTTTTATTTCATAGAGCTTACCTTTGTTCCGTGTTGCTACTATAAATTTTCTCATCCTTAGTTACTCCCCCTATTTTGTCAGCCAGTTGTCCAAGAACCTCTTTCTGTATAGAAACTAATTCTTTTATTCCTTTTTCAGCAAATTCCAGCATTTGATCCAGTTGTTTCTTGGTAAAGGGTGACTGTTCACCTGTTGCCTGAACCTCTATAAAGTCTCCTTTCCCTGACATTACAACATTCATATCCACTTGAGCGTTGGAGTCCTCTTCATAACAAAGATCAAGAGTCTCTATACCATTAACAATGCCAACACTTATAGCAGCTACAAAATCCATCAAAGGAATTTTCTCTATAATACCCTTTTCCACCATACTATTGCAGGCATCTGCAAGTGCTACAAAACTTCCGGTAATTGATGCAGTCCTTGTTCCTCCATCAGCCTGTATAACATCACAATCAATTGTTACTGCTCTCTCGCCAAGAACATTAAAATTAACTACTGACCTTAAGGATCTTCCAATAAGCCTTTGAATTTCATTGCTTCTTCCACTTAAGCGCAATTTGCTGATATCCCTTTGATTTCTAACCTGAGTTGCCCGTGGAAGCATTGAATACTCGGCAGTTATCCATCCCTCGCCTGTATCCTTTTTGAATGGGGGCACTTTATCCTCTACAGAAGCTGTACAAATAACTTTTGTATTCCCCATTTCAATAAGTACAGATCCTTCTGCATATTTTATATAGTTCCTTGTGATTTTAACAGGCCTTATTTCTATATTTTCTCTTCCATCTGTTCTCAATCAACCCGTCCTGCCTTTCCTTATTAATATTAAATAAAGTTAGCGTGAAACAAAAACTTCATCATCAATAATATCATTAATTTTTGCTGGTAATAGTACAGGTTTTGAAATATCAGTTCCTTCAGGGAGCGTTATGGCTTTCCCATCAATTAAAAACCTAATTCTATTTACTCCGCTAATTTGCCTCATGGAATGCATTATCTGATTAACCATTAAGTATTCATTTAAAGTGCCTCCATATGAAACATTATCAAAACCTATATCAAGAGTTAACAATCCATCCTCTATTGTACTTTCATTTAACATAATACCTGGTTTTACCGCCGAAAAAATTTCTGGTTTTTGTTCATCTGAGGACAAATACCTCATTATATTTGCTATAAATTTATTAGTATTTACCTTTTCAGTTTCTACAGAAACAGGAAACAGGAATACATTATCATTTTTTCCAGTATTATCAACGCTGCCTTCATTGCCTTTATTTCCAACATCCCTTAAGGACCTTAACAAGTAAACATCAATTTTTTCAAGTCCTTTTTTCAAATTAACTTTATTTGCATCAACGGCGTTAACAAGTATGTTTTTCCTGCTTAATCTTCCTGAGATATCCGTCCCATATCTCAACTTTTCTTGTTCATACCCATTTATTAGTATAATTACATCATCAATTGATTCAAATTGTGTAAGTGTATACACTATTGATGAAACTATATTATATTCGGATTTTTCACTGGTATAATCAAGTACTCTGCTATTAAAATCAATAACTGCTGTTTTATCTTTCAAGTTAATTGTAAACACAGTACCCTTTGGCAGTATTGGAATTAAACCAAAGTAAGCCATTTCCTCTCTGTTTACAGGTGTATCAACCAAACCGTTAACAGCTGCTCTGGCTACACTTAACTGCCTTGGTATTCTTCTTGTTACAGGAATTACAAATCCCTCTAAATCCTGATAGTATACTTCGATAAAAATATTCTCTTGTGCTTCTTTATCAGCATTAGTTTTGTACTCATCAATATCGGTTTTATAATCAGCGGTATTTTTATTTTCCTTTTCTACCTCCTTGCTGTCTTTTTCATCAATACTATCATTGCTTTTCCGTTTACTCTCTTCTGCGGTTCCAACAGTATCTGAATTGTTTTCCGCATATGAAACAATGCCATTTATAATGCCAGAATCACTGCTTTCAGTTGGTTGCAGATTATTATTGACATCTAGTATCTCACTGCTTTCACACCCGGATGCAAGTAAAATGATCAGCACAAGCAAGAGAAACCATAATCTTATAAATCTCCTTTTTTTTATCATCATATACGTCCATCCTTTAACTAACTAATTTTTCAAACTTTTTAAATAATCGGCTTTTAGTATAATTATAGACATATATGATGTTTTTTAATCAATTTAAGGTAATGTTACCACAATCCTATAGCAAAAAAAATGAGTAGATTGTATAAAATCTTACTCATTTTTTTATTAATTTTTATGGACTGCACTTTAATATTTGTTTTACTATATCCTTACTTTATCTCTGACAAAGATTTAATAACTGCATCACATAAAGCCTGGGCAGCTTTCTGCTTAAACTCGGAGTTTTGTAACTTTGCTCTGTCATCTGAGTTTGTCATGAAAGCTATTTCTGCCAGAGATGCAGGCATTTTCGTCGCTTTAAGAACAACCAGTTCAGGACGTTCCCTTACCTTCCTGTCTTTCGTCCCCATGGTTTTAATAAGCTCATTTTGAATAATATTTGAGAATTTATAGCTGTTAAAACCTTTGCTCTCACTTCCTGTTACATAGTAGAGAGTCATTGTACCACCAAAAGAACGATCCTCCATTGCATTGTTATGTATGCTTAGAAATAATGAAGCATTAAGGTTGTTTGCAATATAAGCTCTTTCATAAAGCCCTACAAAACTATCATTTTCTCTTATCATATAGGTTTTTACATTTTTCTTCTTCAAAAGCTCATTTAATCTCAAAGCGATATCAAGGTTTAAATTTTTCTCCTGCAAACTGCCATATACTGCCCCTGGTTCGACTCCTCCATGCCCTGCATCTATAACCACAAGTTTGTCCGATTTTGATGCAGGCTTAAGGATTGTAATTGCAGTATCTTTTAAATCAGGTCTTGCCATAACCTGGTACACAAATTTGTCTTTAGCTTTAAAAATTATATCTGTATAAAACGAAAATAGACTTTTACTTATTGTTATTGATTCAAGGTATCTGTCATTGACCTGTATAACCCCCTGAGGTAAATTAACAAGCGAGCTTCTGAAAGACAATATGTACACTGTTCCATCCGAACTGTATTTTTCAGTATAAAACTTCCTCAGATCCTGTCCGCCCTCAGTAAGAGATGCACCCTGTATGGAAAGGTATACCCTGTCTCCGTTGTTATTATATGTAATATTGTTAAATTTGGGACTTTCAACATTTAAAACTAACTGCCCATCGTATTCCTTTATATTGAAGGGACATCGTTGAATTGTATCAACAACCACCCTTGCAGTATTCTCTGAATATTGTGCATACCTTACAGCTCTGACCTGAGTACCGTTAACCTTTATTTCCTGCTGCAAAACAGGTGCAATTACACCCGGGATATCTATAATAATTCTATCCGGGTCCGATAAAGTTGAGATATTATACCCCTTATAGTTATCAAGGAATATGGATACTTCATCCACACTTTCTTTTGACGCAAATCCAATATTAAGGGAATCTTCAGCAGAACTCTGTCCGCGGTCAACACTTCCACGGCTTGCTGGATTCTGCTCTCTGTTCTGTTCATCTCTGCTCCGCTCTTTGTTCTGCTCTCCGGCTTGTTGACTTTCATTCTCAGGCTGTTTAACTTCATTTTCTTCACCGGCATCTTTACCCGTTTTTTCAATAATGTCCCCTACATATATATTTATACGTTCTTTTTCCCGCTCTAACTTATAATTTTGTCTGCCCTTTGTATCGAGAACAATTCTTACAATATTCTTTTCATTCTGGGCATACCTTATAGATTGTACTATATCACCGCCTTTTATCGTCTTCGTTGCCCCATCGTACAAGGCATCTTTAACATCAATTACAATTCTGTCGGGATTTGTCAGTGTGAATGTACTAAAATCTCTTTCGGCACTAAAGGAAATAGAAACGCACTCGAATTTTCCTTCATATTTCCCTGCACATTCATTGCCGGTGAAATGCCGTACATCCGAAAGCAATGCATAAGGAGGTTGCGGAGCCGCGTGTACCAGCAAACTGCTTGTAGCAAAAATGGTGATAAATACTAAAATTAAAATTGTTTTAAGAAATCTCATGCTTTTTACCTCACAATAAATGATATTTTTCTTTTGTAAATTAGAGTATATAGTACATATATGGTATATATAATAATATATCCGGTTACTATAGATTATTTTATTACACTTTACGACAATTTGCATGAATTTTCCTATATTTTTATTAAATTTTAACTTTTCTGTAACATTTGCCGTTTTTTTTGCATTCTATTGTAATATTCGGTATTCTCCCCATTTAATATCTATAACCTGAGGTGCATTTATTTAAGGGCTCTATGCACTGTAACAACAGCCTCTGTTCTCAGTTCTTAATGTGCAGCGACTATTTTGGCATCACATAACATGTCTTCCATATAATGACTTAAATTTACACCTATGATAAATGCACCTTATGGCTTGCTGCTTTTATTTATTATTTATTATTTATTATATAAGGAAATGATACATCCACAATATTTCTGTCTGTATAGGCCCAACTCTTTTGCTTGCTGCTGACCTTTTCTGAATCCTGGACGGAAATCCCTATAGTAAAACTGAATTTTATATTTATCAGCCAGTTTTTCACCTAGTTCTTTTATTAAGTCATGCTTCTGATAAGGACTTATTAGGAGAGTAGTCGTAAAAGCATCAAATCCATGTTCTTTTGCAAATGATGCAGCCTTATCCAGTCTAATAGTATAACACATGGCACAACGCTCTTCACCGGGTCCTTCAAATTCTTCCCATGTTTTTTGCTGGAAATCATCTCTGTAATGCACTT
>DAOSDD010000255.1:0-5946 GCA_035362115.1 Clostridiales bacterium
GGCACCAGTTCCAGTAATAAGGGTATTATTGTTCTTCTAAAAATCAGTATGGCAACTGCAAATATTGTGTATAGTACAAAAAGCATTGGTATTAATGTTGTAATAGCCAGCTGCTCTTTGTGCTTTTTAATTAGCTTTGCTTCCCAAAAGCCATACGAAAACATCTGACGCAAAATATCTTTTAAAGAATTTCTGGTAAAGTAATAGAATTTTATTTCAGGCTCAAAAAGAATTTTGCCTCCAGCTTGAATTATTCTTTTATTCAAATCATTATCATGATTTCTCACAAAGTCCTCATTAAAGCCTCCAACTCTATCTAAAATATCCCTTGAATAACAGCCAAATGCAACGGTATTAACAAACCGTTTTTTATCAGAATATCTGTAAGGAGACAGCCCTCCACCAAAAGCAGTGTTCCTTACAGTTGAAAAAACTTTCCCCAGTTTGCTCCTACCTATATTTATTATCCTTCCCCCTACACAATCAACATTATTTTCTTTTATGCCGGATATACTTTTTTCTATGAAATCAGAAGGATATTCTGCATGAGCCCCAACAATAAATACATATCTGCCTGCAGATTCTTTTATTCCGGTATTAAAAGCTACAGGAGCAATTTTGCGGGAATTTCTCAACAAAATAATATTGTTATACTTTGACTTTAGAACTTCTACTATTTTAAAGGTATTATCTTCAGACATCCCCTCAACCACAATTATTTCATATTTACGCCGATCATACGATTGATTCTCAAGGCTTTCAATACACCTTTCAATATAGGATTCTTCATTTCTAGCTGCTATAATAATTGAACATATAACATCTCTCATATTTAACCCCTCATGGATTGCTACTGTTGTATTTGGTGTTGTGTTTGGTGCCTGGCACCAAATACAACAGTGCAGTGCCGTTGTATTTGGTGCCAGGCACTTTTTGCAACGCCGGGCACTTTTTACAAAACGTTCCAAAAGCTTTTTATGTCAGTTCCGCAGTTTAATATATAATCAATAATTGACATTCCCTCCGCGAATTCTCCCCAAAGCTGACTGTACGGCTTTTCATAAAAATCTGAGTATTCCAGTTCTATGCCATAGTCCATAAACATTTGAGGATCTTGATATTTGGTGCCGCCTCTGCCTGATAAATACTTGGTGCCGCCTACAGCTTCACATATTTTAATTATTCGCATAGTGCTTTTCTCTTCAATATTAAGCTGGGAAGAAAGCATTATTCTGGTCTTTATGTTAAGAAGCCCACATATTTTAGTAATTGTATTAATATTAAAATCAGACAGGTTATCGCTATTATATGACAGGCAGTTTTGTATAAACGGAATAAATTCATTAAAATATGCTGCTCTCTTGTAATTGTAATGAATATTTTTAAGGTGGTTAGACCTCCAGTCCTGTTCATTATTTATGCAAACCTCATTTATTTTGCACCTTGAGCTGTCGTTAAATTTTGATGGTATGGTCAGCCAGTGCTCACCCATGTGAGTTTTAATCTTATTTCTATTTATATAGCTGCCTTTTATATACTGGACATCATCGAGAAATATAAAAATATCACTCTTATATATTTTGTAGAAGTATCCCATCCATGGTATATAATTAGGTTGATGAATTGAAACTATCATTCTTGCTAATTCTCCTTATATATTTAGCCATCTATATTTCATTGTAAATATCTAATCGTCTATATTATCCACCTGATAACTTCAAAAACCTCCGCATATTGCACACCAATCTGTGTCCCTCTGGTTACCGCCAGTGCTTTTATAAATTCGGATGAAAAGTATTTCTTTCCCTGCTGAGACTCATAGCATCCAAGAGCTCTGATTTTATTATTAATATTTTCATAATCTAGTTCAACAAAGCATGCAGTATTTATAGTAAGGTTATTCCATGGAAGTTCATATCCCATCACAGACTTAAATTTGAAAGCTCTAACCCCTTCTCTGGCTATAACATGGTGATCCTGGTGAATGTCATTTATGCTGGGTAAAAAAATAATATCAGGATCAATGCTTCTATTGAGAATAACCAAATCTTCAAGAATTTCTTGTCTACATTTTTGGAAGTTTCTAACATCATAGTTGTAAATATGTAAACAATCTTTGCTTATTCCCAGTATAGCCGTTGCATTTCTTACCTCTGTTCCCAATATATCTGAGGGATATTCCTCTGATACCGATCTTTCAGCAATGGAAAACGCAGCATAATGAACCTCTGTTCCACTATTTACCAATCTATCTATTGTTCCACCACAGCCTAATTCACCATCATCGGTATGTGGTGCCAACACTAGTACTCTTTTAAACAACATATATATACCTCACATTTCATTTATAGGGGACAGTCCTCTAGCTTTAGTCCTCTAGTTTTACTCTAGTTTTAGTTCTCCAGTTTTAAAGATTTATACAGTTCCCTCGCTGTAATACCTCTGCCACCATATTCTTTTAAATACTTCAGCACTTTAATATAAATATCTTTCCATCCAGGGTAATCTCTGTCATAAAAAACGCCCGTATGGAAATTAACTGCTATTGCACCTTTTACATCCCTTGTCTCATCTAGAATTCTTTTGATTTTTTCCCAAGCTTTTTCTTTATCTTTTAATGAGACATTAACGAGCGTTTGATCCATAATAGTCAATGGAATTTCCAGCACCTCTATCATCCTGTCTTTTGCCAAATCATACGGATAAAAGGGGAAGGCCACTCCTGCTCTAAAACCTTCACAGTCAGCATATCCAAGAGTAGTGTCATATCTCATCCCAGTTTCTTCAATTTTATGCCATGTTTTGGGAACATCAAACCTCAAGTAGTGATTTCTACAGCCATATACCATTTTTCCGGTTATCTCCTCAATTCGTGCCTTTTCTTCTTTAATCTTTAGAGAATTATTATATGAAAAATAATTTGTATGAAGGGCCGATTCCCAACCTGATAACTCAATTTTTTTAATAATATCAACTACTTCCTCTAGGTTGTACCGGGCACCATATCTTCCCCTTCTGCCATTCATAAAATAAAAAGTGGACTTAAAACCATACTTTTCTTCTAGTTCCATAAACTTCTCAAAATCCAGATAGGCATCGTCTCTTATAAATATCCTTTTAAATGCGAAAAGTATATTCCTTGTACCTTCTAAGATTTTCCCGGCTTTTATTTTTGCAAGACCATTTCTTATTCTATGAAGAAATACATATGGGTTTCTATCAGTTATATTATCTACGTCATGAGTTAATACAACAGTAAATTCTCTTTCTGCAATTTTCAGGTTCATGCCTTTATTATTAGCAGCTCTTTCAAGAGCTTCTTTTAGTCCATTTGCATAGTAATTAATTACTGGGATATACAAATCCTTGCGTTTGCTATATTTTGCAAGAAATCTGCCCCTGCTGTCCTTGAGCTTTTCCCCGTATTCTTCAGAACACGTTATTACTTCAAGTATTTCATTTATAACATAATCACTTATTACGACGTCATATTTCCTTTCATAACTGTTATTTATATTACAACTTTTTTTATTGCAGCCTTGACCTGTGCAATTGCAGCTTTCACTAATGGAGCTAATGCTTTCACCTATGTAATAACCATTTTTTCCAATAGAATTGCTTTCGCAAGATATACTTATATCATTATCCATGGATATTCCGGATATCATTAAAAGCGTTTTTATAACATATCTGCATTTATTCCGGAAACTCAGATCTTCAAGATGAAAATACAATTCTATCATTTTAAGCTCCAACCCCTAATCACTAAATATTGACCTCCCACTGCTATCTCCAACTCCCGATCTCCAGCATCTAACCTCTCACTTCCCATTTCTCGCCTCTCACTTCTAACATCCAGACAAATATTTGTATATATTCAAGAGCCCATTTTCAATGCTTTCCCAGTTGTGCTTTTCCATCACTGCCTGCCGACCCCGCTCACCCATTTTCAGGGTCTCCTCAACATTTTCAAGCATATAGTCAATAGCCGCTGCTACCTCATTTTCATCAGAAGGGTTTACTAGCAGGCCACATCTCTCGTCACCCACAATTTCCTTTATAAGAGGGTAATCTCCTGCAATAACCGCCAATCCGCAAGCCATGTATTCAAACAGTTTTATAGGCTGACAGTTTGCATCCACAGGATCTACAGGCTGGAGAAGTACAAAACCAATTATGTTTCTTTTTAATAATTCAAATACATTTTTATGCTCAACAACCCCAGTGAATTCTACAGTATTTTCACAATTATTTTTACAACTACCCCCGATAAAAAATTTTTGTTTTTCAAGAGGGAAGGGTAGTTGACCATTGATTCCCAACAAACTGGCTGCAGCATTACCAAATTCACTTCCAGCTTTTCCAATAAAAGTCATCCTCGAGTTATTCCTAGACTTATTTATTGCTTCTAAAATCTTTATACAACCCTTATCACTGCTAATTCCACCTGCATAAACCAATCCCCTTAAATCCTTACATGCTACTTCATCCCCTATGAAAGGCTTAACAATAGAAAGCCTTGGGTAGTTAGGAAGATTAAGTACATGCTTGTTGTATTTTTTAAATTTTGATACCAATATCCTGTTTACAGTTATTATATAATTGCACTTTCTCGCAAGATACCCTTCAAACCAATATACAAGTTTCTTTATTACCTGCTTCGCAATCCCTTTAAAGTGCAGTGCAAATGTTTCAGGATGGTATTCATGACTGTCATAGATAAGCATGCTGTTTAATCTTTTTTTCAGTTTATACCCTATATACAAAGCATCAGGTTCATGGCAGTGATAAACGTCGGCTTTAGCCTCAATACCTTTTTTATATAGCTGAACCAATGTCTCAATACGATTTTTCAAGCCATGATTTTTACGTACAGGTATCCCTATAATTTTCACCCCGCCAATTTCATTATATTCCCTATCGCTTTGGGCAATAATAGTTATGTCATTATATTCTTTTTTTAATGTCAATACCTCTTTATAAAAAATCCTGTCATCCAGAGGACCATGACCGCTTGTAAGCATGCAAACTCTCATACCGATTTTCCCTATACTTCCCTTCTACATAATTTTCTTCTGCACTATCGCTTTCTTAACTATTGCCTTCTTAACTATTACTTTCTGCACGATTCCCTTATGCCTTTTTAAAATATTTATCATGGTTCTTATAAGCCAGGAACACTTGTTGATTCTTAACCTTGGTATAAGTTCTCCGCCGAAACCCCTTAAAAAAAGCTCTACACTTTTAATTGAAGAACCTTCGAAATTCAATTCTCCCGACACTTCTGAGGCAAATTTTATCGCTTCCCATACCAATAAAGAAGGAATTCCCAGCTTTCTACCCTCTTCACTGCTGCACATGGCAACTCCATGTGCAGCTTTTCTATCATAGACAATATAATTTGCTCCTAGAATATTATTATCCTTATCTACAGCAAACAGTATTTTCCGTGAATTTCTTTCTTTCAGAGCATTATCAAGATTGACCAGAAACTCTTTAGTATAAGTAATATTTGAATTCTGACGCATGTAGGTCCCATTGTCAAGTTCGTAAAAGCGATCAATGCTAAAATCTTCTGTCGTTATTCTTATTCCGGACTTAATTGCTTTTTTGATCTTTTCTTTTACCGGTCCTTTAAACTGGTTGAATATCTCATTCAGCCTAGCTTTTCCCAATTCTGTCTCCAGAGCTCTTAAATTTCTTATAACATATGCGTACTCTATATCAAATCTAAACTTTTCCCATTTAAATGGAAGGCAATTTATATAGTTTTCGCTGAACACATAGTCAAAAAGCAGGTAAGAAGGAAGTTTTTCTATTAAAGCACACATGACACTTATCTCTTTTGAGATTTTATTCACCGGCTTCATTACAGCAAAGTCATTTAATAAAATACCAAGGGTTGGTGTAAGTGAAGGGTTTCTATAGAATCTTCTATATATTGAA
>DAOSDD010000256.1:0-5865 GCA_035362115.1 Clostridiales bacterium
GCTTTTTAAGCCTTTTAAGCTATTTAAGCTTCTTATCTCTTCCCACTTACCTAGCTTTTCTGTTAAAAACCAGTTGCCTGAGTAGGTTTCTTAAATAGGCCGTTTAAATTAGCTGCTTATTGATGTTGCTCACTCACAAGCGGCTTATACAATATACCATTATATGCATCATAATATCAAGATGCACACAACTTTATTTACCTTAATTAAAGTAATTTAGTCTTATATTTCTACATCAATCTACATAAGTTATATAATTATATCAGGATATCTTTGCTTTAAATTCACTTTTCGACATTTTTGCTTTACGATAAATATCACTTTAAACAGTTGTCAGCTGTTTCGCCAATACCGTTTAATTTCTTTAGTACTACAACCTTGTTTCCCTTTTCGTTAAATTTGACCTTTTCGCAAAGACTTTTGATAATAAGTATACCTCTGCCTGTTTCACTTAGATAATTAATGTTATAGTCATCATAAGGGACTTCACATTTTTTCAGAATCTCACATTTTTTTAAAAGATATTCATAATCATAACCTTCACCATCATCTGTAACTACCATATATATATAATTCCCTTTAGCCAGGCCTGTAGTTATTTTAACATATTTATTCATATCGGCTTTATTGCCATGGATAATAGCATTTAAAATAAGCTCATTCAGAATAACTCTTAAATCAAAAAGAACATCATCGTCTATATATCCGCAAACAGCTTCAAGATACTGAATGATTTCTTTGACAGTAATTCCTACAATATCAACATTACTAGGGATCATTTTTACAAAATTATTTAAAAAACTAAAGCTCAAGACTACTCCCGTCCCATCTTTACCACTTTATGTATTCCACCAATATTTCGTTTAATAGTTATATCTACCTATAAAGTATATTAACATGCGTTAATTTAATTACAGTGTATTTGCATCTTAGTTGCATTTTTATATTATTACTAATAATTTTTAATCTATACGGTACAATTATTTATACCCCTATTGTTTTTATAGTAAACAGAATTTAGCAGCAAGAAGCGTATTTTATTCTGTAGTGAATATTAGGTGCATTTAATTTATCTGAAGAAAATATTGGTAAGGGGCATAAGTGGAGGTGCTGTAGCTGGGCAGGGGAAACTCTTCACTCAAGTAACAGATATTCCTTTTATGTTGAAGAGTTTCCCCGTACCTGAGCGAAGGAATAGCAAAATCAGTGATTGAACAGAACAATTACAATTCTTTTGTTCGGATTATTTTGTGAGTTTGATTTTGCCCGTAGCTGAATTTAAAGGCTCTATGCACCGTAACGGTAGCCCCTGGTAAATATTTCTTCAGATATGATAAATGCACCCGTGAATATTGTACACTGAAATCGATTATTATCATTTAACGGGAAGTGTGCATTAAGGTAATTTATACTTTCCTACTAGTTATAGAAAATGCGCCCGGTAACCCGTGCGCATTATTATTCATTATTTATTATTTATTATTTATTTATTAAGGATAGTTCTGAACTTGCCAAGTACTTTTCTTTCCATACGGGATATATACATCTGAGATACGCCCAACTCTTCTGCAATAGTTTTTTGCGTATTATTTTCAAAATATCTCATTTGAATAAATTTTTTTTCCACATCGCTAAACTTATCTATACTTCTCCTTAAGAAATCCAGATTTTCTATTCTTTCAAATGAACGGTCTTCATCTCCTATTGTTTCGTATAATTCAATGTCATCATCAGTATATGCACTCTGGTCAAAAGATTTTATATTATGTACATTTTGGGATTCAATGATTTCAAGAACAGTTTCTTCACTTATTTTTAAATACTCAGCTATTTCATCTACTTGTGGAACTCTCTGCAGTTTTGTGGTCAGGTACTCTTTTGCCATGTTTACTTTACGGTAGTCCTCATAAATTCTTCTCGGAATTCTTATAACCGATGCTTTATCACGAAAAAACCTTTTTATTTCACCTACAATTGTGGGAGTGGCAAAACTTACAAATTTAACACCTCTTTCGGGTTTATAACGTTCTACAGCTTTAATTAATGCAATAGACGCTACTTGAAATATATCATCATAATCTACTCCCCTATTTACAAATTTCTTTGATATAATTTCCGCCAAATAGAGATACTTACCCACAATAGCATTCCTGTTTTTTACAGAAGGGTTCTTATTATATATACTAAACAATTCCTGTTCATTAATAACAGAAGCTTCTACTACATCGGTTTCTATCCGCAGCATTATTATACTTTCCCCTCAAGTTTTTTTGACATATTTAAAAGATAGTTCTCATCTTCCGAGCATAATTTAACCTCATCCATTAGTGCATTTATTATAGATATTGCCAGTCCATCATCCTCCTGACTAAAAATACACTTTAGTGTTTTATCCTGACAATCAAACGAAATTTCCAGACAATCCTTGAAAACTTTGAAAATAAGCTTATAATGATTAGCGCAATTACTTCCTTTTTTTATATATTTAGTGCAAACTTCTGAAACTGCAACTTTTATGTCTTCAACTGTTTCAATATCAAAACCTATTCTGCTTGCTACGGCTGAAGAAGTCAGCCTTGCTATACTAACATATTCTGGTTTGAAAGGCAGCGACAGCTCAATAATATCTGTTGTTTCCATATCTTCACTCCTCAATGATAAACAATCTATCAAGTCCGGTGATAGTAAATAGTTTCTTTATATTACTTTTAAGCCCTCTAATATATATGCTTTTATTATATTGTCCGGCTTTTTTCAGGGCACCTGCAAAAACACCAAGTCCTGTACTATCAATATAACTTAATTCGTTACAATCTATTATTATATCAGTTTTATTTTTGTCAATTAGCTCATATAATTTATCTTTTAATTGTGATGATGTATAAATATCCGCTTCACCTGACAATATAACTATTACTTTATCATTTAAGCATTCATTTTTAATAACTAAATCTTCGCTCATATGGTCACTCCTTACTTAACATCCCTGTAATAAAATACACGAGTTAATACCCATTCTGTTAATGGCCGTTCATTTATAAATTCATTTGTAAAAACGTTGAAAGGTATTTTTCATGTGTTATTTCTATTGTACAAGCAACTCCATTAGCTTGACAGCATTATCATAATTTTTTGCTTTAATGCTAATAACAGCTATCATTTCCTTACCTGAAGTACTTGCATCCTTTAATATCTTATTGTCCTTAATATCAAAACCATAAATGAATTCCTTTTCATCTTCTTCTTTTATTTGGCATTTACGAAGTTTCTTATCAGGAATACGAAACTGTTTAGCCATATCCTCCAACTTCATAAATGCGCCCTGTTCACCAAACTTTTCAAAGTTCACTTTATCCAGAATATATACATCAATATCCCCTGCAGCCATTAAAACAGCCGCTTTTTGCAGCATTGCCATTTGAATCTGAGGATCTTGTTTTTCCTGAGCATTGGATATTAATATATTCTCGATTCCTACTGCTTCAATTTCAGGAATATTTTCTTTTAGTGTTTTCTCAAGATTCTCAGTATCACTGCAATATATATCTCCCATAAAGACAATATTCAAATTTGGTATCACCCGGTTAACACAACTTTTAACAGAAAGTATAATGGTAACAAGCAGAATAATGCCTACTACTATATGAATTCTAAAGTAATAAAGATTATTTAAAAGTTTATCTTGTCTGGCTTGATCTATTCCCATTTTTTCCAATACAGGGTTAGGTTTTCTGCGTATTCTTTCTTCTTCAGTTTCTTCAATGGTATAACCCATTAAAAGGTTATATGCCTCTGTTACTTCATCAAAATTAATATCAGATGATTGCTCATTATCACTTGACTTGTATTTTCTTAAAATAATAGAGTATCTTTTTTCTATTTCTACTTTTGATGCTCCACTTTTTAAACCAAGGATTTCATATGCATCTGTTTTCTGCATTTATACCACCCCTTTACTTAATGCAACCATATATCGTATTTCATATATTATAATTACTGTTGCTAACAAAATAAGTAAAAAAGAAAAATACTTTCTAAACTTTAAGTTATGCTTTAGGTTTCATAGTAGGAAATAGCAGTACATCCCTTATTGACCATGAATCTGTAAGAAGCATTATTAATCTGTCAATGCCTATTCCTAATCCTCCCGTCGGTGGCATGCCATATTCAAGAGCATTAAGGAAATCCTCATCTATCATATTTGCTTCCTCATCTCCAGCTTCCCTTTTTTTCATCTGTTCAACAAATCTCTGCCTTTGATCTATAGGGTCATTTAACTCTGAATATGCATTTCCCATTTCTCTTCCTGTAACAAATATTTCAAATCTTTCTGTCAATTCAGGCCTGTCCGGCTTTTTTTTGGTAAGTGGAGAAACTTCAATTGGGTAATCATAGATAAATGTAGGACGAATAAGTTTTTCTTCAACATATTCTTCAAATAAGGCGCAAAGTACCTCTCCCCATTTTATATCAGCTTTTATTTCAATTCCTTTTTCTATTGCTATTTTTCTGGCTTCTTCATCCCCTGAAATTTCATCAAAATCCACACCTGTGTATTTTTTAACTGCTTCTATCATCGTAAGCCTGTCCCATGGAGGAGTAAGGTCAACTTCCTGGCCTTGATACTCGATTTTCGTCGTTCCAAGTGCTTCCTGGGCCACCGTGGATACAATTCCTTCAGCTAGCTCCATCATGCCCCTATAATCCGTATATGCCTGGTAGACCTCCATCATAGTAAACTCCGGATTATGCTTCACAGATATACCCTCATTTCTGAACATCCTGCCTATTTCATATACTCTTTCAAGACCCCCAACAATAAGCCTTTTTAAATAAAGCTCTGGGGCTATTCTTAGATACAAATCCATATCCAATGTATTATGGTGAGTTATAAACGGCCTTGCAGCAGCTCCTCCTGCAATAGGATTCAACAAAGGAGTTTCAACTTCAAGGAACCCTCTGTCATCAAGATATTTTCTAATTGCTTTAATAATTTTTGTCCTTGTTATAAATGTGTCCTTAACTTCAGGATTAACAATAAGATCAACATATCTTTGTCTATATCTTAAATCAACATCTTTTAATCCATGCCACTTTTCAGGCAATGGCTGCAACGACTTTGCAAGTAAAATTATCTTATGGGCCTTGATAGATATCTCACCTTTTCTGGTTTTAAAAACTTCCCCTTCAACGCCTATAATATCTCCTATATCATACTTTTTAAAGTCTTCGTAACTCTCTTCCCCGATTTCGTTTACTCTTACATAAAGTTGAATTTTCCCATATTTGTCCTGAATATCGCAAAAAGAAGCTTTACCCATTTCCCTTTTAGATATAATTCTACCTGCCAGGGATACTAACTGACCTTCCATATTCTCAAAATTATCAATTACTTCAAGACTGGAACTATTTACTTCATATTTAACTTTTCTAAAAGGATCTTTATTATTGGCCTGAAGCTCCTGCAACTTTTGTCTTCTAACCCTTAGTATTTCATTTAGATCTATAGTATCATTTGTATTTAATATATCGTCAGACATATTTATCCTCCTTAAGACTTAAAAAGCCATTATATATTATATTATATATAATGAAAAGTCGTATTTCAATTAATAAAATCCTAAATACCTATAATAGCTGCAACGGCTACAAAAGTTACAAAGCTATAATATCTATTTATCTATATTTAATATTTTAAGTTTAATTGTACCTGCAGGCACAAATACTTCTACTATATCATCTTTTGATTTTCCAATAAGTGCCCTTCCTACCGGTGATTCATTGGATATTTTACATTTACCAGGGTCAGCTTCCGTAGAGCCCACAATAAAATATTCAACTTCTTCATCCATTTCTATATCCAGC
>DAOSDD010000257.1:0-5854 GCA_035362115.1 Clostridiales bacterium
GATAACGGAGTTTTAAATGGAATTACATTTGCTGCAGAAAAGGGAAAAGTTACTGCTATTGTTGGGCCCAGCGGCTCAGGAAAAAGCACAATCATTAAACTATTGCTAAGGCTTTATGAAACAGATAAAGGACAAATTAGCTTTGGTGGTATAGATATCAGGAATTTTAAACACGAAGATTGGAGGTCAAAAATATCATATGTATCCCAGGATGCCAGCTTGTTTTCAGGTTCAATAAAGGAGAATATACTATATGGCAAAGTTGGTGCAGATATGAACGAAGTTAAAAATGCAGCAGCTGCTGCCTGTATAGATGAATTTATTGAAAAAAGCGAAAAGGGTTATGATAGCTTGATTGGTGAAAAGGGTGTAAAACTCTCCGGTGGGGAACGGCAAAGGATATCAATAGCAAGAGCTGTCATTTCAAATCCTGAAATACTTGTTTTGGATGAACCTACATCTTCTTTAGATAATGAAAATGAACATATGGTATTGGAAGCATTGATCAACCTGATGACAGGAAGGACTACTATTGTTGTAGCCCACCGCCTTTCTACAATAAAGAATGCAGACCAGATTGTGTATATTGAAGATGGTATTGTTGCAGAATCCGGAACACATGATGAATTATTGGATATTAAAGGGAAGTATTACAATATGTATAGCAGTATGATAAATAGTGAGGTAGAAAGGGATGTAGCCATATGAAGATACCCAGCCAGAAGAGATGTAGTCAGAAGAGATGTGGCCGGAAGATATCCAGCCAGAAGAGATGCAGTCATACGAAGAGTGGCTTAAGGACAGTAACGCGGATAATGAGTTTTGCCGGGCCATATAAAAAGTTGTTATACTTAGGCTTCTTTCTATTAATTCCTGATGTTGTATTTAGTGTAGGTATTGTTGTAGCAATTCAGAATATAGTCAATGTAATGGCTGAACAACAGATAGGCAGATTAAGTTATTTGCTGATAGTAAATCTGATAATTGTTATTGCCTGCGTAATTCTTTCTATGCTGGGTACAGCCCTTAGAAAATATGCATCTTTTCAGATAAACAAACGAATGACTGACATGCTGCTAAAACATGTAAACAAGCTCCCTTTTAGCTATATTCAAGATAATCATACAGGAGACCTGGTCGAAAGAGTTAATACCGATGTGGGGAAAGCTGTCAGTGCTGTCAATGATGATGGCATAGTAAGATTGGTAACGAATCTTTTAGTAAGTATTTCAGCATTTGTATATTTGTCAAATATTGACCTTAAGCTTACATTGCTGGCAGTTGCAACAGGTCCTGTAACATTTTTATCAGGACGGTTTTTTGATAAAAAGATACGTAAAACTTCAGAGAGCTTAAATAAAAAGAGCGGAGAGCTTAGAGGGATATTCCAGGAGTTTTTACAGTCAATGCCCATAGTCAGGACCTTGGCACTTGATACGGTGTTTTCTGATAAATTTATGCTAAAGAAAAAGGAGCAAATGGCTTTAACCAGAAAAAAAGCAGTATTGAACAATTTAATGTGGCGAATTGTTGTAACAGTAAATTTTTCAGTCACTATTTTATTAACCTATTATATAGCAATGGAGTCTATGAAAGTTAATATGTCCATAGGTTCTGCACTTTCTTTTGTTTTTCTTTTAGGCAGACTGCAGTGGCCATTTGTAAACATCTCAAGCACATGGGGGACTATACAAAATGCTCTTGGAGCAGCTGACAGAATATTCACCATACTTGACATGGACACTGAGGATATTATGGCAGATGGAGGGCTGGCGGAGAAAGAGGAAGAAGATGGAAATCATTTGCTAAAAAAAGATTACGGCCATATTTCCTGTGAAGATATATCAAATAACTGTCAGGAAGTTCTTGATA
The DNA here is from genome assembly GCA_035362115.1 of Clostridiales bacterium. GTDB lineage: Bacteria > Bacillota > Clostridia > Acetivibrionales > DUMC01 > DUMC01. The sequence goes on from DAOSDD010000257.1 coordinate 1,873, forward strand.
TTGTAAATATGAGTTTTTCATATAATAATAAACCCGTTTTTACAGAGTTGAACTTTAGCGTTAAAGCCGGTGAAACAGTGGCTATTGTAGGTGCAAGCGGTTCAGGTAAAACTACATTGGCCAGGCTCTGCTGCGGGTTATATATGCCGGATAGGGGTGATGTGAGAGTCTTTGGTTATTCCACAAGAAATAATCTAAATGAAGCCAGGAATATGCTTGCCTATGTTTCACAGGTACCGTACATTTTCTCTGGTACTGTTAAAGAGAATATATTGCTTGGGTTAAAGCAAAGCAGTATTATAGGAAGTGGAGAATACGATGAAAAAGATAATATGGATAACTATATCGGAGTTAGCAGCGGGCAAAGAGTAGAAAATAGTATTGATGAAATACATAACAATACCAGCATTGACGATATGGCATATGCGTCAGCAGCCATGGCAAATGCCGATAGTTTCATAAATGCTATGGAGAATGGTTTCAATACGGTTCTAGGTGAAAAAGGCTCAAATATCTCAGGAGGACAAAAACAGCGTATTACCATTGCAAGGGCTCTTATACGGAATGCACCACTTATTATCTTTGATGAAGCAACATCATCCCTGGATAATGAGTCAGAGATGATGATTAGAAATACTATTGACAACCTTATTGGAAAGAAAACCATGTTAATTATAGCTCACAGGCTTTCAACAGTACAAAACGCATCAAGGATTATTGTCCTTGATGGCGGCAAAATTGTTGAGGAAGGTACCCATAACCAGCTGATGGAGACTAAAGGGGCATATTACAAGTTATATAATGAGGGAGCGGCGTGAAGGCGCATTATAAATTTTTGAGGAAATATATTCCGGAAGCTAACGTTACGGTACTTAGAGCCTTCACTAATGCTTCTTCCTTTAATCTCTTCAGAAATAAATATGCACCACTGAAACTGAAGTACTTCACAGGCTGAATCATCTTATATATCAAGTGTTTTCACTACTTCTTTTAAGGAATTTGAGCACTTAACCAGCAGTTTGTATTCCTCAGTGTTTAAGGGTATATCCAATATTGTGCAGATACCATTGCTATTAACAATAGATGGAAGACTCAAAGCAATATCGTTTATTCCATACTGCCCTTCTACAAGGCTTGATACTGTGAGAATAGAGTTTTCGTCTCTTGTTATGGCCTCAACTATTCTTCTTACTGCTAGTGCAACAGCATAATATGTTGCACCTTTTTTTTCAATTATTTCATAAGCTGCATTCTTTACATCCTTAAAAATATCTATCTGCGATAGTTTCTTATCACACTTTTGACATTTATTGCAGTACTCATCAACAGAAATACCTGCAATATTTGCAATGCTCCAGGCAGCTAATTCCGAATCTCCATGCTCCCCAATAATGTATCCATGGACATTTCTTGCATCAATTCCTACATGATCTGCAATAAGATATCTTAAACGTGCAGTGTCAAGGACGGTGCCTGACCCAATAACCCTGTTTTTTGGCAAACCTGAAACTTTACATGTTACATAAGTAAGAATATCTACAGGATTGGTAACAACCAGTAAAATCGAGTCATTATAGTAATTTAAAATTTGGGGGATTATATTTTTAAAAACCTGTGTATTCTTTTTAACCAGGTCTATTCTGGTCTCACCGGGTTTTTGATTTGCTCCTGCTGTAATTATTATTATATCAGAGTCACGGCAATCCTCATATTGCCCTTCATATATTTTTACCGGTCTTACAAAAGGCATGCCATGATTTAAGTCCATGACTTCTCCTTCAACTTTTTCCATATTGACATCAATAATGGCAATTTCAGAGATAAGACCGCTTAGCATTAATGTATAGGCAGTGGTTGCACCTACAAAACCTGCACCTATAATTGTAACCTTTTTAATAGACTTATCAGCTATAGTGTTCTTATCAACTATAGTTTCCCTGCTAAAAGATAACATTTTACTATTTGTTGTAGTTTTATTACAAAAATCCATTTCTTTACTCCTGACTTTAATGAATATGCAAAAAACAAATTGCTCCTTGTAAATTATTTTTGCATTATATATAGTTATTATGCTATAGAAACTTAGTAAATATATATCCAAAAACAAGGGTGCATTTATTTTATATGATGAAAATGTTGGTAAGGGGCATTAGTGAAGGCTCTAAGCACCGTAACGATAGCACCTGGTAAATGTTTCTTTAGACTTGATTAATGTACCCGTAAAACTATTTAACATTATAGTTTATATTTATAACTGTTGATTTCTGATAAAAAATCATTAATTGAGTACTTAAATTTTGAGGTTATTATGTAGTCTGTACTTTTAAAATATAAACCTATATCGGTTGTATTAGGCAAGCCTATTTTATAGTCTGCCAGGACTTTTGTTGCTGTGAGATAATAATATGGATGTGATTCAATAGTTTCTTTTATAATTTTATTGTTAGCTTCGATATTTCCATAAGCAATAGTAAGAGCATGGTTTCGCAGTAAACTAAGCTGTTCATCAAAATATGAAACAAAGGATGCAGTAGTCTCCCGATAATAGTCCTCATTCATTTTCAGCATCTCGTTATATGAACGACGGATAACAGTAAAACCAAAAATAAGCCCTGGAATATAAAGTGCCAGGCACAAGCTCGATACAAACCGTAGTAAGTAGTTGTACTTAACTAAGAAGTTTTTGTTTTTATAGACATATCTGACACAGCCTTTCGATGCACTATTCTTCAATCGGTTGATTTAATTATACCTTAATAGCTATTTTATGCAAACTGTAATTTTGTGCAGACGACCTGCATTTTTCTAGCAAACTCTGAAAAAATATCTGAAAAAATACAGGAAGATTTGGAGTATAAGCGGCTTACACATTTTTACGGGTGCTTAGCACAAAGCTACAGTTTACATTTCCAGGTTATAATTATAAAATGATTTCACAAGCAATAGATGATTATATGCTAATTATTTATGCGTTTATCAAATGTTTATTAAAATTTTATTCTATAACTGCATGAATAATCAAGAGAAAGGATTTGATTATGGAATTGGGAACAACTAATATAAATACAAAAAACGAAATTTCATATAAGAAGAACCTGAGGTAATTTTGGAATGCATCAAGCAATTCTTGCAATGGCTGCTGTTGTACTAGATGAAGAAGGTACAACTCAGGAGATGATAGATTATGATTTCCAGACTGGTAAGCTTGATATGATAATTGGTGCTGAATACCCCTATGGAAGGAAGTATATTCTAACAGGAAGCAATATTCTCACTACTTTGGTAGACGATGTTGATAGAGGCGGGTTTGGAAATGAATCAGCACCAGGGTATAACAATCTATGGCTAAACCAGAAAAAGGTAGTAACAGATGTGTTTGATGGTTATGACAGATACGCTGATGTCGATTTATATGAAAACGTAAAGTTTAAGAAAATGTTTCAAGCAGGCTATCCGCCTCTTAATTATATCGCAAAACAAGCCGATAATCCAGTGCTTTCAAGGGTTGTATGCAGTTTTCAATGTTCAAGTTTAGCAGTTTTTTACATGAGTTGTTTCAGTGTAATCACAATTGTACAATAAACAAATATTTTTTTATAAGTTTTGCTTATTATAAGCCTTCTACAGGTTGTATTTTACATACATTTTTTTAATATTACAAATAACACATGGTAGGTGATTAATATGATTTCTATTACAGATTTGATGAAATCCTTGAATGTTGAGAAATATCCTGAAAGATGGAATGAAATCTATTATAATGCAATGAAGGAATATGAATATTATGGCGCTTTTTTGCTGACGAGGAATATATTACAAAGTTAAATCGTGAATTCTGTTTATTCGATGATTGGTTTGAAATCATCTTAATAGCTGCGAAGCAGGTCAGAGAAAATGCTAACCTTATGAGATACATATATCTTTTAAATATGGAAAACCAGGTTTTCATTTTAGTTATTTAAGTTGGTTTCAGCTTTATATA
>DAOSDD010000258.1:0-5829 GCA_035362115.1 Clostridiales bacterium
TCGGAACGCCGATTCGCAGCTGCTAGGCGAGTGGCTGCTTCTTTCTTCATATAGATGTTTCCCCCACCTAAATGAGATGACAGCTGTTCTAAAGCAGGCTGCCGTACTTCTTGGAGACAGTTGCTCGCAGGTAATCCTTCCTGATGCGCTCTGGTGCTTCGGCAACTATTCCCCGTTGACTGTGTTTTACACTACACCCGGTGAAGCCGATTGTGAGGCGAAGGCGCTGGAGAAGTACATCGCTATCTATTCGCGTCTTACGAATGGTCACGGCAGCGGTACAGACGCACTGTTTCGTGCGGAACTGGCCTATCAGCGCGGAGATTTAAATGATGCGGAGATACTTGCTTACAAGGCATCATTTTTTGCTGAGAGCAAGCAGCAAAGTGTCGTTCAATTAGGTGCCGCCATACTACTGGCCCATATTGCGCTGCACAAGGCAGATATAGCCGGCTGGCAGCGTGCCATCAATTCAATGGAACGAGCTGCTTCCTTCGAATACCAGGATACATTCGTCATTCGGTCACTTCTGGACATTATCCGCGGGGTGCTTCTAAACGAATTTCAAAATCAGACAAGTATTGCAGATTGGTTGAAAAATGCTGATTTTGGGGGGAACCGCCTGCTACCGGATATGATAAACAGTGCATTATACGTACACTTAAGCTTTCTCATGCATCAAGGTGAGTTTGCAAGGGTGATAGGAACATTACAGGCTGTACGGCCTGCAGATGGACTATTGAGTCCTTATGCGGATCTTTTTGCATGTTTCCCTATGGCCATCAGCCATATGGCGTTGGGCAATCATGTACGGGCTGCTGCATTTGTAGAACATGCCGCCCGAAGAGCTCTTCCTGACGGGCTGGTTTCTCCCTTTGCCGCTTTTTCCAGACTGCTTCATGGTTTGGTCGAAAAGGTTATTGAGCGGGACCATCCTGAATCTTTAGACAAATTTCGTGCTGTCAGAAAACGCTTCACAGAAGGTTGGGTTACGTTACGGGAAGCTCTTTTTCAAGGTGAACTGCCGCCCGACCTCACTGAGCGGGAATATGAGGTGGCCAGGCTGGCGGCTCAGGGATTGCGCAACAGTGAGATTGCGGAAAAACTGGTGATAACTGAAAGTACGGTACGCACACATCTGCGAACAATATTCCAAAAGCTTCAGATCGACCGTCGTGCCAAACTTGCTGAAAAGCTGAAATAGGATTCAGTTGTTAGTGTTTAAAAGATCGTCTATTCGGACGATGTGCAAACCAAAATCCCATTCTATAATAGTATATAGGATGGTTTTTTTTCTTTATCATGAAGGGAATCATGAAAGGAGTATATGTATGAACTACATTAAAACTGTACTGCCTATTAAGGACTACCGGCTGTTATTGGAAATGGAGGGGGGAAGCATAGTTATAGTAGACCTTTCCGCAAAATTGAATACAATGAAATACTCCGAGCTTGCCAACGATAAGTTCTTCAAAACCGCCGTAACAGATGGTGATTATGTCATATGGGGCGGTGGGCGGCTGCGTCTGACTGTCAACGAACTTATGGAGGTAGTTTTATTGGGATAATTAAGAAAACGTTAAAATAATAGTCTGCTCTTAAGACACGTACGCTTTGGCGTTGTGTATAAAAGGCTTATTGAGATAGGAGGTTTAAATTATGTATAATTCTGTTTTAAAGCGTATGGCATCGGTATTAATCATTATTGTAATGCTAATACCTCAGATTACCGCTGCTGCTGTAGATGGGACAAGTTCAAAGGTTCGGTACAGTAATGCTGCACAATATGCTTCAACAGGAAAAACAAACTGTTATCCTGATATGGGGAGGTGGTTAAACAGTGAGGTGTTTGAAATTGTACCATCAGATAAGGGTGATGAAATAAAGCCTAAAGACATAAATTCAGATTTTGAATATTCGTGGCTGATGCCCCTTCCTGATGTGAAAGATCAGATAAATGACGGGCTCAGGTATGATATAGCACTGGATATATTCGGTCACATATTTGATTTTGACATGGCAGCAGTTTACGTAGATTTCATGGTGCCTATAGGTGAAGGTGGAGGAGCCAGGACATTTATTACTGATCAATATCTTTTAGAAGATATTGATTTATGGAAGCATAGAAGCTTTATGGGGTATATACCGGAAGACGCAACATACATGAGGTTAAGGCTTGCTTCAAAAAAAGAGACCGGATTTCTCGCAGACAAAGATGCAGCTATCTTCTACAGAAATATTGAAGTCTACATAACTGATGACATCCTACCCGTACCAATCGGAGTAGAGTATGGATCCAGGTATGAACTGGGTATGGCTGCTGCAGGCAAATACAAGGATTATTATGGTATAGGCAATAATGTATATATTGATATCCTTTTTAATGAGCCTATATTCACCAATGATCCGAACTATCTTGCATATATAAGAAATATGAACCATAGTGACAGAGACTCATTTGCAAAAAATCAACTGGCTAAGAAATATCCTAAAGATAGCCTGGTATTGCAGCATGTTTTAAATAATGACGGTAAAACAACTGAACGTCAATTTGGCGAATTAAAGCTTAAGTTCAAATACAAAAATTCAGATGGTGCCGATAAAACAGGATATGCTGTGGCAGTTGACAGATCTCTTTATGATATTGATGAAATATATCGTTATGATTGCAGTAAAAAAATAAAGTTCCAATATACAGTACAGGATGGTGATGAATTCCAGGCAGATGATATCTATGATTTGGAACTGGTGGGAGGTATAATTACCGACAATTCCTTTAATATGATGCCTGACGGAAGAAGAAAAATAAACTTTGATACAAGTTCTGACAATAACATAAACGCAGTCTATAGAAGTTATGCACAGAACTTCAGAGTTGAAACCACTCCTCCCGTGCTTTTGGACATTAACGGAAAAACTCCCGATGGGGAAATAAATCCCGGCAGTGAATTGGAGATATATTTTAAGTTTTCAGAACCTGTATATATTGTGCTTCCTGACGGAGTCGGAGCTCATCGGGCTTCTGTCAACCTCAATTCACAATATATAGATGAATATTTTGAAGTATCTAATGCTTATGGAAGCCCCAGAGCATATTACTTGGGTGGAAGCGGTACTAACATGCTCAAGTTCAGATATAATGTGAAACATAATAAATTTGATCCTTTAGAAATAGTTAGTACAGGTTTTATGGGCACAGATACAGATGATGACAATAGGGGAAATCCATATGGAGAGGTTTATGTGAGTGATTCTGCCGGAAACATGGCACCTCTTCTGCAGAATAATTCACTGAAGCTTTCGGACAACAAGCTGTATGTAGCTGACAAGATCCCACCGGAATTTTCTGCACAGGTTATAAAGGCAGAACCCGGGGAGGATGGCTTTTATTTAGAAATTGATGCATCAGATACCGGTTCCGGGCTTGATTACGATAGCCTGATGTTTGGTTTTGGAGGATTGGATGTTAGTATCAGCAATTTGCAAAATAATATGAAACCTTTGATACCGGGAAAAAAGTATCATTCAATGGAATTGGCCGAGCTGTTCGGGATAGATAGGATAGATATCAGTAAATTGGATTCCTTCAGAGTGATAGCGTCGGGAAAGGATAAGAAAAATAATTATTATTTCAGCCCAAGTTCCGGTTATATATGGGAAATTGTTTTAAGTATTGATACTTTACCCCCAATACTCTCCAGGTACTCTATAAACAAGGATGCGTATTCTGATAAAAAAGGTTCCTTTATACTTTGGATAAAAAAAGGAGACGGAACATCAGTGCCTGCAGGGGCAGACTCTGTTTTGGCTGTTGAATATAAATGGGTAACAGCCGGAACTAACCCGGATATGGAAGAATGGATTCCTGTTAACAGTGTATATCATCAAGGAATGGGAAATTATATCGCGGAAGGTCCGGGACCTTCTTACAATATATATGGTGACGCGGATCTTTATGCAAAAGCAGTTGATAAGCAAGGGAATGAAGCAGTTTTTTATATACCCAAGGCCCTTACATATGAAGAGATAACTAAAGCACTATTTATTAATCAATTATGTGATATGGATATAAGTTTAGGCAGGACTGAAGGACGACTCTATGTAGCTTCTGTAAGAATAAGGAATAAAATTGGAACAGTTATTCCTTTTAAAGGATTATGGTATTGCATGACTAAGGAAGCAAATATGCCTGAACTTTCAGATAAAACAGGGATATGGAAATATAAAGAGGGCGACGAGGTTAGAACTTATGACTATTTTGGAGATAAATGGGATAAGATTAATGGTTTCTGGTATATGCATATCTGTGCTATGGATAATAATGATAAGCCCATATGCTCTGCAACAGTTCCCGAAGCATTATTGTTTGACTTTGAAGCACCGAACATAAGTGTAGATGAAGAAAAACAAGCATTGGACGACAAGCTGCAAAAACCATATGTGTATGCAGTTTCAGACAGAAAATATAATGAAAATATCTATACAAATGAAGATTTTGCAGAACTTGAAGTATATACATCAGGGAATGAGTTTTCTTATTCATTAGATGGGGAAAATTGGAGCACATGGCTGCCCCTTGCATCGAAAGGCACTTTTACCCAAATGGATAGTGACAGGTATTATGACCTTCATAACAACAATGGTTACAATGTATATAAGGCATATGTACCCCTGGAGCAGAAAGAGGGGAATATGACTTTCTATACCCGCTATAGAAGAGAGGGAATCCAATCGGAACCTGTTGCTGCGTCAGTGATCCGGGATGTTACTCCTCCAACAGCGTTGGTTAACTACAACCCTTCATATACTACAGACTCCAGTGTTATAGCATCCCTTTCAAGCATCTCAGACAATCTATGCCCCGGGGAAGTAGTGAAAGTTTTAGGAGAAAGAAGCCATACATTCTATGAAAATGGTACTTATAGCTTTATTATTGAAGATGCAGCGGGAAACAAAGCGAAGGTGAAGGCGGATGTAAGTAATATATACATTGAACCACCCGATACAAGCAAGCCGGTCATAAGTATTACCGGAACACCGGGTGGTGATATAACCAATAAAGCAGAATGCACAATAAAAGTTACAGATAATTCTCCGGTTTCGATAAAATATGTATGGACATTTGAAAGGAACTGGAAGGATGTACAAAGCAGTGAATGGCAAACAATAAGTAATGGCAGTACAGTATCCAAAACGGATGAATTAGCTGCCAATGTCGCTTTAACTTGGTATCTTCATGTACTGGCATCCGATTCATCAGGAAATACAGAAGTGGCTTCAAGGTCATATATTATAGATTCTGTTGCTCCTGTTATAAGTATCAATCCTAATGGCAGCGAAAATGTGGTTGAAAGTGTTTCGACCTTAATTACAATTGATGATGCATTGAACACAGAAGGAACATATATATGGCATTCGAGTGATGAATTGCTACCCGATGACGATGACGGCTGGAAAGACGTACCGGATAATGGTGTTGTAAGTTTGTCAGGTGTTGACGGAATATGGTACCTGTATGTCAAGGCTGTAGATGCTGCAGGGAATGTCGGAACCTTTAAAACAAATCCTTTTAATATGGTTTCGGAATATATAGAACCATATGTGGTTTATTCAGGTGAAGAGAAAGGGAAAATTAGAGCTTTTCTTGTATCACAATGCCCTATAACTGTAGATGGACCGGTATATTGCGATTTTGAAAGGGATTTGGAGCGTGAGAATCCTAGAGAGGCATATACTGTTTCTTATGACTTTAGTTACTCCTATGGTGGTGAAGAAAAACACACATTGACTGCACAGTGGGATTTTCCGGAGATCCCTTCGTATATAGAG
>DAOSDD010000259.1:0-5825 GCA_035362115.1 Clostridiales bacterium
ACCCTTTCTGACTTCTCGGACACGGGAGAAATAGCTTCCTGGGCAAGAGAGGCAATGACCTTGCTGGTAGAAACCGGAACCATCAATGGGAATGCCGGTAAGCTTACACCACTTAATACAACCACAAGGGCAGAAATGGCACAGGTTTTATGTAATCTGATGACAGAGTAAGGGCCGCCAAGGCCCTACCAGGTTCAAGCAGCATCTTTTTTGTATCCTCAAGGCATGTGGAATCCATATGATAAAATACATTTTAATTGTGTGCCTAGCTTTTTAAAAAGTTTGTTGACAGAGACAGCTACAGAGCGTATAATACAAAGTAATCTCTTTGCACTGCATTACATTCTTTTTAAAAGGAATGCGAGATCAACAGTACAAACTGAGCAGGCGATGGGCCTTTTATTGAGGTACATGGGGCCGGGCTACCTGACGAGTGGCAGCGGATTGCGTTCACATGCACATCTGTGGGACAGTAGTATGTTCCATAGGTGTGCTTTTTTATACCTGACGGAACGACCTTGAATGGAGTGCCATAAGAGAAATCAAACGCCGCCGAAAGGCGAAAACGGAGGGTTCTTTTATGACAGACAACAAGCAAATTATGGAGGGTTTAAATTCCGCCGAAGCAAAGCGATTGCAGCAGCAATACGGCAAAAACGAATTAACACCTCAGAAAAAGGAAGGTTTTCTTCAAAAGGTTCTTCACATTATTTTTGAGCCGATGTTCCTTTTGCTGATTGTAGCTGCAATCATTTATTTTATCCTCGGTGAACCGAGAGATGGTGCAATAATGCTGATTTTCGTTATCGGTATTATAAGCATCGACGTTATTCAGGAATGGAAAACAGACAAAACATTGAGTGCTCTTAAGGATTTATCGGCGCCTCATATTAAGGTTATAAGAGATGGTAAAGAAATGATGATTGCCAGCACAGATCTTGTGCCTGGTGACTTGATGATGATATATGAAGGCGTAAAGATCCCTGCCGATGGTATTGTGGTAAAGTGCAGTGATCTTTGTGTGGAAGAATCTTCGCTTACCGGTGAGGCCGAAGGTGTCTGGAAGGTCACCAGCGAGAATGCTGATCTGTCCAATGATTATTGGCGCAAGGATTATTGCTATGCAGGTACACTTGTTACTCAGGGTACTGGGACTGTATTGGTTGATAAAATTGGTGCGAATACCGAGTATGGTAAAATCGGCATGAATGTAGCAGCTGCTCCTGATGAGCCGACACCTTTACAGAAGCAGACAGGTAAATTGGTTAAAACGTGTGCCGGGATTGCGGGTGTGTTATTTGTGCTGGTGGGCGTGGTCACCTATTTCAATATACCTGATCATGCTTTGGGTGACCGTTTGATTGAAAGCATCCTGGCTGGCATTACGCTAGCCATGGCGATGATCCCCGAAGAATTTCCCGTTATTCTGACGGTGTTCCTTTCTATGGGCGCATGGCGACTTGCAAAGAAACAATCGCTTGTACGCAAGCTGCCGTCTGTCGAAACTCTTGGCTCTGTATCAGTACTGTGCGTGGATAAAACAGGTACCATTACGATGAACCGGATGGTGGTTCAGGAGACATGGGCACCGAACGGTGATGAACATACCCTTATCGAAACTATGGGACTTGGCTGCGAAATAGATGCCTATGACCCTATGGAAAAGGCAATGCTTGCTTACTGTGACAGTCATGGAATATCGAAGGAACATCTCTTCAATGGCGAGCTAATCAGTGAGTATGCCTTTACCAATGAACTGAAAATGATGGGGCATATTTGGCGCAGAAACGGTAGGATATCAATTGCCGCCAAAGGTTCTCCAGAACAGATATTGACCATATGCAATATGACAGGAAAAGACAGAGAAACTGCCGAGAATAAGATTATCGAAATGTCCAAAGAAGGGCTGCGTGTGATAGCAGTGGCGAACGCAACACTAGCGTCAGAGGATGAGATCCCCTCAAGCATAACTGAATGCAGCCTGAATCTCTGTGGTCTGATCGGTCTTGCCGACCCTCCACGTGAAAGTGTTAAATCCGATATTGCGGTGTGCCGCAAGGCCGGCATTCGTGTCGTGATGATCACAGGTGACAATGGAATCACTGCCTCTTCCATTGCCAGGAAAATAGGAATGGAACATAGCGATAACATAATTACAGGCGATATGCTCAATGAAATGTCCGACAATGAATTACGGAAAGCGGTCAAGGACGTGTCTATTTTCTCCCGAGTTATTCCAGAGCATAAAATGAGGATTGTCAAAGCATTTAAGGAAAATGGCGAAATCGTTGCCATGACAGGTGATGGCGTGAATGACGCACCGGCTCTGAAGCATGCCGACATCGGCATCGCTATGGGCAAGCGTGGAAGCGAGGTTTCCAGAGAAGCCGCTGATCTTATTTTGATGGATGATAACTTTACGACCATTGTTGAAACAGTGAAAGACGGCAGAAGGATTTATGACAACATACGAAAAGCGGTAGGATATGTATTTACTATTCATATTCCGATTGCACTTACATCGCTGCTGGCTCCTATTCTCGGAATTGCCCCTGCTGCATTAATGCTTTTGCCCCTGCATGTTGTTTTGCTTGAGCTTCTCATCGACCCGACCTGCTCCATTGTATTGGAACGCCAGCCGGCTGAAACAGACATTATGGAGCGTGGGCCGCGTGATCCGAAAGAAAAGCTTTTAAATATAAGGACTATACTAAAAAGTGTTATTCAGGGACTTGTGGTTTTTGTCGCATCTTTCGGGACTTATTATGCCATTCTTAACGGTGATCCCACTAATGCATCTATTGCCCGTGCAATGGGGCTGACTATCATCATGCTCTCCAACCTGTTCCTTGTTCAGGTAAACAGCTCCGACCGTGATTTTGCGTTTCAATCGATTGCCCGCCTTTCAAAAGACTGGGTTATGTGGGCGGTCAGCATCGGAACGTTACTTATGCTTGCAATCATTCTTTACACGCCGCTCTCAGGTTTTTTGAAACTTTCACCGCTCACAACTGTGCAGTTTTTCACATCGGTAGGTATAGCAGTGGCGGCAGTGTTTTGGTATGAAATCATAAAGCTGATTAAACGGATCCGTACGAGGTAGACCTATGGAAATGATATATGGCTTGTTAACATAAGGTAGCATAATAAAAAAAAGCGAATGCTTGCGTATACGAGATTGAGGAGTTATTCATTAATGGCAAATGACTCATATGGCTGAAAAACTAAATTGAGATTTAAATACATTCCCTATATAATAAAATCATAAATAAATGGCAAGCCATATAGTCATATAGTCATATAACATATAATTTTAAACCATAGAGGGAGTGTATTATGAAAAACGACTATACACCTATCTACAAAAAGATAAAAGATGAAATTTTGAATGATATCGCTACTGGTGTATATGAACCCGGAGATATGATACCTAATCAGAATTATTTCACTGAAAAATATGGTGTAAGCCGTACTACTGTTCGAGAAGCAATTAATGAGCTTAAACTCAGGGGAATATTGGACACATATAAGGGAAAGGGCACATTTGTCATGACAAATGAAGGAGGCTTCTATGGTTCTAATCGACTGGAAGGTCTCAGTCAAAACAGAATCAAAGAAGGAGATCCGGTATGTTCTAAGATACTTTCCATTAAAGTAATTCCTGCAGAAAAGCGGATTGCCAAAGCGCTGGGAATTCAAAGCAGTCATAAAGTATTAAGTCTTAGGAGACTTCGTTTGATAGGAGAAGTATGTATTGCAGTAGAACATTCATATCTTAATTATGATTATGTAAAAAACATAGATTTTGAAAATGCTAATCTAGAAACAGGATCTTTATATAAACTATTGCAAACTCAGGCAGGGATTGTATTCAAATATGCAGATGAAGAAATTCATTCAGTATTAGCTAATCCTGAGATTGCAGAATACTTTAATATTGAGTGTATGAGTCCTATTTTGTTTGTTAAAAGGGTCACCACTACACAATCAGATATACCTCTTGAATATTGTGAGAATTACGAACGAGGGGATATATATGGAATACGTATCCGAACTATCAATTTATAATATTAATATTATTACCTGCCTTATCTTAAACATAGTGTTGCAAAAGTGAATCGGATAAATTTAGTACATAGGTAAGTGTTTCAAAAGGTTGTATAAACACTATGGTTGCTATAACAACTCATGTAAATAAATGACATAAGAGAAATAAAATAACAATAATGGATTAGATTAACTATGGATATATAGCTTTCTTAAGTACAATATCTTTGTATAAGAAATATATAGGGCTATAAACTATATGGCTATTTAAAAGGAAGCCAAAAGAGGAGGAAAATATGACAAAATATGAAAAAATACTAGGAAGCCTTTTAGGAGCCGCAATTGGTGATACTATGGGCGCTGCTACAGAGATGAGAACTACTAAGCAAATTGAGGAGTTTTTTGGCGGATATGTTACCGAAATTCTTACACCGCCAAACGATACCTTTGCTAGAGGTGCAGAGGCGGGATTTGTGACAGATGATTTTAGTCTTGCCTATTTTACAGCTCAAACAATTTGTGATAATAACGGAGAGATCAATGAGAAAGTTGCCATCCAATCATTGCTTTTATGGGCTGAGCACGAGGAGTATTTTGGTAAGTATGTTGGTCCTACCACTAAAGCTGCAATTAAAAGGCTGCTTAATGAGACAGTAGAAGAAACTTATCCTTTTCTAAAATATGACTGCGCTAAGGCTACTAATGGATCAGCTATGAAAATTGGACCTGTGGGACTATTTAGGCCAGGAGATATTGATAGAGCTATTGAAGATGCAGTTACTATATGTTTGCCTACACATAACAACAACCTTTCAATTTCCGGAGCATGTGCTGTTGCAGCAGCCGTAAGCAAAGCAATGGAGAATAATGCTAATGTCTATGATCTTGTACAAGCTGGTTTATATGGGGCAAGGAAAGGTTTTGAAATAGGCGGTAAAAAAGGTATTGTCTTAGCCGGTCAATCAGTAGAAAGGAAGATTAATCTTGCTGTAGAAATCGCTCTACGTTCTGATTCATTAAAAACAGCTATGACGGATATTGCAGACTTAATTGGCAGTGGATTAATGATCCATGAAGCAGTTCCTGCTGCTTTTGGATTATTGGTGGCAGCAAAGGGTAATGCAATGGAATCAATATGTGCAGGAGTCAATATTGGGTATGACACTGATACTACAGCTACAATAATTGGTGCAATGACAGGTGCATTGCAGGGTGTAAGTGCATTTTCAAAAGAGCATTTAGAATTAATAAACTTTAAGAATAATTTTGACTTGGAAGAGCTTGCATGCAGAATAGAGGAGTTATTATAATGAATGATCAAGATCGCCGCTATATTATTGCTCTGGGAAAGGTTTGTGTAGATGAGTATTATGAAGCTAACAGCTGGCCGAATATTGGTGAGAAAAAATTAGTAAAGCCCATGAAAAAAATGATAGGGGGCATGATAGCAAATGCTGCTTGTGTTCTGTCAGGGTATAAAGTTAAAACTTATCTATTAGACTTACTTAACGACAGTACAACCACTACAGAAATTATTGAAGATCTAAATAAGTATAATGTTGATACTTCGCTTTTGCTTTATGACTCGTCAATTGCTGACAGCAAATGCATTATATTTTTGGTAGGCGGTGAGCGAGTTATATTTGTAGTAGATGATAAGCGTCCTGGGATCAGACTTAACAAAGAACAGCTAAAAATGCTGGCAGGTGCAGAGTATATTTACACTACCATTCCGGACCTCAAGGAGCTGGAACAGCCTTTTGAACTAATTAGTCAAT
>DAOSDD010000260.1:0-5802 GCA_035362115.1 Clostridiales bacterium
AGAATATATAATACTTGCTGCTATCATCATAGCTTCATCTCTATTTTTTATATTTTGTTCACTGGTTTCAACTGATACTTTGTCACTTAATAATGTGTGGAAATACCTTGCGACCTGAGCCACACTATATCTATCAGGATACTCATGTAAAAGCTCCTGTGTTAATTTTGCTTTCTCATCATCTGATAAAGAGCTTATAACAATTGCACCGCTTTTTATATTTGGGTGTCGTTTTTTCTTTCGCTCAACGGATTTTCTTCCGATATATCTATAGGATGACAGCCGGTAACTCTTTGAAATTTCAGCAAGTACTATTTCTCGTTCTTCGGAATCCATTTCCTTCAATATCATCAACAGATCATTCAAATAAGTTTGCATATTCGTATTATTACTGAGTACCATCAACATCCTGGTCGAATACAGATTATAATAATTGTTAATCTTTTTATCTATGTAATCCATTTCCTTAACGTAGTCATAGTTGATAAATCCCTGGATTTCAGTAAGTTGTCCATCAATAATTTCTCTAGCCTTATACTCATCCGTTTGCTTTAATGTTTCATATTCACGAATCATATTATTATATACATCAGTATTTATAATCTGTCTAAGCATCTTTTCAATTTCTGCTATATAGCCAGGAATAAGTCCATCTTTTTTTATAAAAAAATAATCATTAAAGAATAAATTCATCATCTCATCTTTAATCAAAAACTGACCAAAAGTATTCACTTCCGTCATTTTAATGACTATACGCATTATTGTGCGTATACTATCTTTCAAAATCTGGAGCTCATTTTTCAAATCCGAAACATTATTCGTAAGCGGAACCAAAATATTTGAATAAGGCCTGATTGTCCGTCCATGCTCTGCATCCAATGCAGATTTTAACGTATCATAAATCGCAAATATATGATTTGTCAGTAACCCACTGGTATCACGATCAAAAATACGTTGAATCGAATCAATCATCTTCCTGCAATAGGGCATTACAGAAGCAATATTGTCCCCGCTTCGACCAATTTCTCGCTCAGAAATCCAGCTACAAGAACGAAAGTATCTTAATATAGTACCGGCATTCTCAGCATCAGACTTTTTGCTGCTAATAAGCTCATCACCATTGTCACTACCGCTCTCATCCTCTACTGCATATGTGCAATTGCGCAAATAGAGGATGATGCAATCCTTTGCGTCTGTTTCATAAAGCAATGGAACAGCCTTCGATTTTTCAATCAAATGCATAATACACTCATAATATATCCTTCTGTTTTTACAACATAGCGGATTAAAGAAACGATCATATTCCACATTATCAAATAAAATCATATGCAATACCTCTTTTGCTTAACAAATACTGCTATTTTTCCTGCTTCATCATTTACTTTACAAATAGCTGCAACAGACTACTAACAGCTTGATTCACGTTATTATAATTGATGTAATATCACCTTAATTATATAGCATCTTCCAGTATCTCTCAACTGAAAGCGTTATAATTCAGCAAATATAATGATTGTTTTGATTATTTATTGATTATAAGATCCAGTAGATATGTTCGCACAAACATAAAAACCATTGAGCATCATCTACGCACTCAATGGCTTAAACTATTGACATTACTATATTTTATAACTTTTCAAGCTTCACAACTACCTCGCAATGGCTCATTCAAGGAAACATGTCAAATTTAATACTTCTGAAAAAGTGCACCCACATTCATAAATATGCAATGCCTTCATCCATTGTATCCGTTGTTTTGGGCTTAGACCAGTAACACACTGCAGTTGTCTCAAACTTGCTTAAATGGCTGGTTTTATCGTCCTTCGTTGTATTTTGTACCAGGCTCCGTAGTACTTGCCGCTCAGATAATTAAAGCCTGTGATGACTATATAGCCTTGAAAATTACTGAGAAACACTTAAAGGAACTTATTTTTCACTATGCTTCATACCATGGTAATAAATTATTTGCTGCAAAAGGTGTTAATCCGACCATCGTCAACCGTATAGGGAAAAAAAGATTAGAGCTTCTAAACATTATGCTTGAAGGTTTTCAATATAGACTTCTTTAACCTTTGATATATCTGCCGGATTTTAAGTTGTGTTTTTAAATTTTAACCTGATGCCCGGCTCTGTGTCGATAAAGCGCTCTGCAGGAATGCAACACCTAACTCCACAACCGGGCTAAAGGATATATCCTTTCAGGATGTAGTATGAAAATTCTACATTAATTTCTATAGACCGGTAAAGTAAGCACAAGTTTATTTTCCGCTCTTGTATTTTTTTCATTTCTTGTCCCTGAAGTTTATCTTGTCTAAACTACTGCAAATTAGCTTGTCTCACAACAGCAGTCCTTCCAATGTAACCATAAATATCGATTTGTCTCTGAGTGTAAGAAAATTAGAAATGAGGATTTCCTTTTCCTCCTCCGTATACCACTTGATATATTCCCTGCTTGATTTCAGCGTTCTGATTCTTTTTTCTATAATGGTAAAGTAGTTGAAATCATATATCCGCCCGTAGAAATATAATTTCCCTGATAATTTTCATCTTGTACCGTCTATTATCGGCACTTACCATTCACTTTCTGATGAAGCCATTTGTAGAATTCTGTTATGACCGTTATATACAAGCTGAGTGTATTGTAGGTAACAGATGCATTTTTAACATTAAAAACATTATCATTTTTAGACAATCCATAGACTAGAGCATCAATAAATGCAAGCACATCATTCCTTGATGCCTGATCATATTCAATATTTCTTCCTGATAAAAAATTCAAAAATACACTGAGCTTATTTGCATATTCTCTTCCATTACTTGCTTTTCTCAGGCTTTTGAGTTCAACCTATTCATTCAATTCATATACAAGGATTTTGTTGTCGACGATCATCCATCTCTTTGTAATCTTACCGCATACAGGTAGTTTTGCTGGAACCACCCTATAAACATGCCTATCGCCACAAGCATCCATCATCTTTACACTCCAGATAATATTATTTTGTTTGTTAAACACTAGACATCATTGATATGTATAGTATTGCCAATATTTATATTATTATCCGTCATAGTGAACATTTTTTACAGTGCCTGGTCTCTAAAGAAAACCACGCCTCCTTTTTACCGCCTCCTTTTTAATTTATGAATACCTAATATATTTATTAAAGTAGATCCCAAATACCGATTTCAACCACCAGCCGGAACCGATTGAAAAGTTTGTGCCGTGGTCGAAAGAGCTTCTGGCAAACTGCTATAAAATATAATAAAAAGTAGTGATTCGGTTGGTACGTTTCCAACCTTCAATTTTCCCCGGGTGCTTGAATTTGGCAATTACTTTTATATGTAAAAAGAGAACATAAGCGCAAAGCCTATATCTTCATTATTCACTCTATGATGTAGTTATAAACAATAAACAAGCTAAATTAGTCTGTCTGCACCATCAAAAAATAATTCACAATTCATCTTGCCATTCTCAAACCACACAATCCAACACCGATCTCTCCTATAATACAACTTTGAGAATTTTTCTTTTGACTTGCTTGATGGTTCTCTTAACAATCGTATAACCCAAAACATTTTCATATTTTCGGCACTGAGCGTTTGCTCTAAGGTATTTTTATCAACACAAAGATTTTTCTGATAATCATGCCATTTCTCACCATATTCAAAGCTTATACCCACTAATTTTTTATTTTGGTCATAATATCTGTAACCATTACCGTCAATTATTTCCAGTATACTTCTTACATATTTTGAAGGTAATTTATAATATATCTCCCCATATTCGTCAAAATTGCATACTGTGTCTTCCACAGCTTTAATAATTTTATATTTTATCTTATCTGGCTCATTCAAATCATATATTTCAACCTTTGAGTTTTTGTCCTTTTTCCAAGTCATCCAGCATATTTCTTTAGGGGTCAAATAGCAACTAGATTCTGTTGATGCGGTAAAACGTTCCGGTTCCCTAAATATATGTACAATATCATTATTATTTATATTTAAATCATTTAGAAATGGCTTAAACTGCGCATCATGTATGAATCCAGATGAAATCCACATCATAGTTTCAACCCCAGTGTTATGTTCTGACTGACAATTGTAAGAAAATAACGTGAGAAGATCAATATCATAATCTAATGAAACATTATAGCCCTGCTTATTTATATTAATCCATAATTCAAAATTAGGGATACGCACTTCGTTAATCCATTGAATAATATCTTTTTCTGTCCTGTTTTGTAAATAATCAATAGTCGGCGATAATTTCTCAGGTAAATACCATTTTTCATTATCTGACAATTCTTCAGGATTTTGCTGGTCAATCTCTTGTGCTGGAATTATAAAATCTTCTAAAACACCATAGTCCTCAACCATGTGCTGAGTTTCAGCATCGCAAAAAGGTAGTCGATCTGCAAGATATCCAAGGATTTCATTTTTTGCACACCAAACATATTTTTCAGCAAAAGACATAACATTACTTTTTGAACCATGAGTTGCAGGATGATATTGACGTATAATCGCTATATCTGCTCCTAAAACTTCTCCTTTTTTTCCTCCATTTGGTTCGCCATAAAAGTCTTCTTCATTCCACCCACAATTCAATAAATATGAATAACTAGCAGACAGCACAAACTGATGATGTTCCAAATTTTTTATGTTTAATTGTTTTGCATGCACCGACAAAAATTCATCCGCTTCTTTGTAGTACACATAATTATTATCGTTTCTGTCATATCCAAATGGTAAGTTAAAAAATTGACTTTTGATTGAATCACAAAGAACATATCTAGACAAATCATAATCAATAGGCCCATATCCAGACATTACTGTTCCCTCAGTAGCATCAATATTCATTGATATACATTTACTACTACTTTTATAAGGTGGCCTACATTCCAATATCTGTTTTTGAGAAATAAATCCACATGAATATGCCCGTTCAGCAATAGCGCGAGAATAGTATCTGATCGCTGCATCAAAGGTATTCTGTATTTTCCCATCTGTAAACACTTCTTCAAGTACCCATTTGCCAAACGTATCAATTACCAAACTATCTGTAGGCATTGTAAAAACAATTCCCATGGCGATAGACAATAGTTCCTCTTTCATTTGAGGATCATTCGCCTGATAAGTAATTTTGAATAGTTCTATAAATTCTAGTGGTTGTAGAATACTCCAATTGAATAACTCTTTTCTATAATATGCACGTTTAACATTATCAACAGAAGTAAGCGACCAAGCATATATCAATGGCAATCCAATTGCTTTATCACCACTAGTTAATTTATAGGTTTCATTTTGCAAGTTTAACTCTATTCGATTATTCCATTTGGACATTGAAAACACTAATATACTCGGAACCGACCAGAAAAGATCTCTTTGTCCAGCATTTTCAAATTCCATCAGAAATTCATGCAAAATTATAGGAGACAACGGATGGCCCTCTATTCTTGCAACGCTAAGAAAAACTTTATTTGTAATTGCTTTTACAGCGAAAGCTCCTTGTGTTAAAAGACTTTTAATCAACGGAACATATCCTTTTGCAATAAGTGGTGAAACATTAGCTAACGCATAAAAAATCAAATCATATAAATCATTATTTTTTAAGCTTCTTTCAAAAACAGAATAATCACTCAAAAGTGTGTTGTAATCATTTAATAGAATAATAGACGCCATTTGGAGCGTCCCATTGTTACTCTTCAAATTATCCGGCAACTTTTCAAATGCATTTCTTTTAATTTTATCTATAATTATTATTGCATATAAATAATCATAAATTGGCTGTATTCCAATCTCATAATA
>DAOSDD010000261.1:0-5707 GCA_035362115.1 Clostridiales bacterium
GCGGCGTAACGTCAGCTCCTGGTAAATATTTCTTCACTTTTAAAAAATGCACCCTTTAGTTCATGCAGCATTGGCAAAGTCGTGTGAGATTTCAAATAAATATTCAAATAAATAGTAGTATAGTCATTCCAGGTACAGTAAAAGTAAATTTGAAAAAACACAAAATAATTTTCTTCCAATCAGCTAAAGCTAATCAAAAAAGAAATCCTGTAAATTTCTTTACAGGATTTCTTTTTTACATTTCTATTATTGGTGGGAAGTATTGCTTTGATCAACAATTCTGTTTATATCTGATAAAATATTTATTTGCACTAGTGAAGGTGTATTTATTTTTTGTTACACCACATTGCAGCATATAAATTCTTAAGGCACCCTTTAACAACTGTTTGTAAATTAAGTTTACTTGAGTGTAGCGGCCTGCAGGCTTATATTACTGATATTATTACCTTTAAAACTTTTTACAGTATATCTTACAGTAAGTTTTTCACCTTCAGATTTCGCCTTGTATCTTATTGTAACTACTTTACACGCAATGCCCGAATCTGAAACTATATCAACAGTATATGGAGCTGCACTTCCATCACTTAGTACTGCTTCTAATTTCCCTGTGGCATCCCATGCTGCTACATATACTCTTAATGTCTTTTCGTTTGTATCTGCAGGTACTGCAAATTGGAAACCACTGCTCACATTAGACATATAAATGGCTGATGCAATATTTGCAGCTTGAGATGTTGGAGTTCCACCGTTCCATGAAAACTTAACCGGATTATTTGAAACCCACGAAAGAGTTCCTGTTCCTATCTGGGTATAATTGGTGATATCGGGTTTGGATTTGGTAGTTACTTTTCGGTTATACCCCGTAACCCCGGTATTTCCCCAATGCACCCAATCTACTTTACCTTCATTGCTTAAATTTACACTATCGGGTGCTTTCGCTATTACACCTTCTAAAACTCCTTCCGGTTCAACCAGTTCAACTATTTCTACTTTATCTACAGTTATATGCTTGTCTGATGCACTTTTATTTTTTGCACCTGTTACTCTAACTTTAAGTGTATGTTCCCCATCTTTTAATATCGGACTGGTATATATCAACACATTATCCGACCTCTCTGCTGCATAGTAATCAACAATAACCTCATCTCCATCATCAATAGATACAGCTGCTATTCCATGTGACGGATCCTTTGCTCCATATAATTTGATCTGATTACCAGTAAATTTAACCCGGAAGAAATCATCAGTGCTATTTGACCAGTGATTATCATTCATGAAAGCGCCTGTTTGTGCCGCATATTTCCAGTCGCCAATATATTGGAATTGCCCGTTTGCAGTACCAGTTACATTATCATTAACACTTATAATCTTCTCAATCTTTCCGTCATAGTCCTCATCTTCATCTTCATCTTCATCTTCATCTTCATCTTCATCATGGTCATCTTTTTCGTCTTTATCAATTTCATATTTGTCTCTTAAAATTCTGGTTATTAAGCTGATTGGGACGCACCTGCCATTATTATTTGCCCAACCATATTTGCTTAAATCCAGCTTGTCACCATTGACTTTAATTTCTCCGTTATCCAGATTAATTGTTATTGTGGTCTTATCTTTCTCTATAGTTAGAGTTTTGTTTTTCTCATCCCATTCAAGTTCAGCACCGGATGCTTTTATTATAGGACGTGTTGGGATAAGAAATCTTCCGCATTTGATTACAGCCGGAGCTTTATCTTTTTTAGCATTGCCGGACTGCAAAATACCTCCTCTATCTTTCTTTAGTTTTTCAATTTCATTATGTAATTCCCTAACCTCTTTTTCTAATTGCTTAATCTTGCCTTCCAATTCTTTCAATTCTTTCTCTTTAGATACTTTGCTCTTTTCCTGTAACTTTTCCTTCACTTTATCCATATACTTCTGAATTTCTTTTTCTCTTTCATTTTTTCGCTGTCTTAGTTGCTCCTGTACTTGCTCAACTTTCAGTGTGTTATTCCTGTTATTAACAGTTAGTTTACCAGGTTTCTTCCAGCTGTCTGCAAATGCAACAGTAATACCGGAAGTTAAAACAAGAGTCATAATTAAAACAACACTTATAGTTTTTAATAGCTTTTTCATAATTAAAAGCCTCCTCTCCCTTTCTTTATAATTATTCGTAATTGTCTTATAACTTTCCAGGGTATTTCCAACTTGTAATATTATTGTAAAAATGCCATGTACATTTGTAATTTCTCACATCTAAGTAAGAAGCCGTTTCCGTTTCAGGTTGGGTAGCGTTTTCGAAAGCTTTAATTCATTATTATTGTTTCTCAATATTCCAGCCGCTATTTTCCCTTGTTCTTTACATTATTATTTTTTTCTTATATTCTTTTTACCTTGGTTGCCTTGACTATTTCCTTTACTCTCGCCCTTATCTTTACTTTCGCCCTTATCTATACTCTCGCCCTTCTCTTTGCTATTGGCCTTATCTTTGTTATTGCCATTATCTTTGCTATTGCCCTTATCACTATTACCTTTATCACTATTGCTTTTACCTTTATCCTTTTTCGTATTATTATCTATTTCATCATATACAATTTCCTCATCAAATATCTCATTATCAATACTATATATATTATTAATACTATCTATATCATCTATACCATTTATATCATTTATATCTTCACCAATATCTTCATCCATATCTTCATCTTCACCATCTATATCTTCTTTGACACCCTTATCCATATCTTTATCATCCTCAGTCTCATCAATATTTTCATTTTTCCCATTGCTTTCTTTTTTATTTTTGCTATTACCGTTACCGTCATTAAGGTTATCTTTGCTTTTATTTACACTGCTATTTCCACTACTGCCTTTTCCTTTATTATTCTTTGCATCATTGCCTCTGTCCGTTCCTTTATCATTTTTATACTCATAGTTCTTCCCCTTTGCATTCTCCTGACCCTTTCCCTCTGCCTTTTCCTTCACTTTCCCATTATCCTTACCATTATCCTTACCATTACCCTTACCATTACCCTTACCCTTATCATCCGTCTCTTTCTCTTCTTCAACCTTCAATGCATCTTCCTTTTCTTGCTTCCCTAATTCTTTTTCTTGTTCCTTCCCTATCTTTTGCTGGATTCTCTGCATCTTATTTTCAAATATCTCTTCATTCTTTTTTTCAATAACTGATTTCATTATTTCCCGTACCGGCGCCTCTTTCCAATCCTCATATACAATTTCCGGCTCGCTCTCCTTCATTTTTTCGAGTAAAAGATATTTCCCCGAAGATATTCCCAGATTTTTTGCATCATCATGTTTTTTTACTTCTACATTTTCTATATAGATGCTTGTATCGATTTCAGATACGTTAATCTCCTTACCTACGGCTTCTTCTATATCTTTCTCAATTATTCCGAATTTCTTAATATCCTTGCTGGAAATAGTCAACAATAGCATATTGCTATATTCTGGTTTAATGTACCCCTCTTCAACCGCACTTTTAATTATATTCCCGATACCATCCCTGACTTTTTTATTCCTATACTGTTTTAAAGATATAAGCTTTTTACCATCATCATTAATTCCTTCAATATTTATTATCCGGTCGAATATATTGGCTGTAATTTCCACACTGGGATTTATATCTACACTAACATATGTATATGGCATGCCATAACTGTAAACGCCATAAGTCAAACCAAAAATAATTGCAAATACAGCAGCGATAGATACTATCTTCCTTATAATACTGGTATTGCCCAGTGTTTCTTTGGAAAATCCATTATATTGATTTAGATTAATCTCATATCCCACTTGAAAATTATTATTCTTAACCTTTTCAAATTCTCCATCAGTTTTCAAAATAATTGCATGTTTTCCTGCAATCTCTACTACCAGACCTTTCATAACAACTATCATTCCTTTCGCTGTGCTAAAAGGCACAAAATACCAATAAAAGCGTACACACTTTGTAATAACTCTTTCAAGCTATCATATGCCGGATTCTATCTTGTCTTGCTATAAAGAGTTAGTATTAATCTTATTAAGGTATGTAATCCCTTACATACTCTCTTATGTAATGATAGTCTCCTGTAATTACAGTGACTATAGCTATTATATATTTTCGAAGTCTCTCAATTTTTTTCCGGGATACTTTTAAAGTCTTTTCTATTTCTGCAATAGGTATATATTTTTTAGTTTTAATAACTTCTATAAGTTCCGGTTTTGAAATAATAAATTTTACTATATTCCTGCATGTCTCGCGTGTATCCGAATGCTTTGGAGATGCCATAACCAAATCATTAAATGTAATATCCCATTTTAGCAGTTCCTTCTTAAGCTCCTCTATTTCTAGTCTTCTATACTCACTGATCTCTTCATTATTATATTTTTCAATGGCTTCCTCAGTGCTTAAATCTACTTCTTCTCCACTTTCTTCAATAAAATATTCATTCAGAGATATTACATTCATATGTTTTTTTTCTTTTCTATAAAAATCTATTAATCGTCTTCTAATTACTCCCTGGGCAAAGGAAAGAAAATTCCCTTTAGACGAATCAAAAGATTTAATGCTTTCAACGAAAGCAATAAGAGCTATACTCAATTCATCACTACTTCCATATGTTACATATTTTCCGGTGAACTTTTCAGTACATGATGCAATAAAAGGCTTGTATTCTTCTACAAACCTATTAATCTCTTCATCATTATCCTTTCCCTTTATATCTTCTACTCTTTCATTAATCGAAGCATACTTCATTATTTTGCCTCCGGAATATGTATTACCTTGAGTTTTATTAAATAAAACCGGATACAGAAATAATTATATCATTAGAATAATGGATATTTATATATATTTTTTGTTACAAAATAAGACTTGCTTTGCTTACTACCTCAGAATAGTAGCTTGCTTATAACTCAGAAATCAGAGCATTTTTATATAGAACTCTGCATATTGCTATACAACAAAAAATCCGGGGTAATGTAAAATCCCCGGATAAATTGCTTTTGAATAATTATTATTTATTATTAACTATAGTTTTGTACTTTTTGTTGAAGGTCTCAAATCAGCTACTTTCATGTTTAGACATAATTGGCTTAAATCAGGTTTTATAATAAAAATGCAAAACTTCAGTATTAGTTTAATTTGAATTATTTTTTTCCATATAGAGGTCCAAAATTCATACATGCTCTATAATCTGCTCCCTCAAGGTCATTAGTTCCGAAAGCTGACCATGTACTTGGCCTGAATATCCTATCTTTAGAGACATTGTGCATACATACAGGGATTCTCAACATAGAAGCCAGAGTAATAAGTTCTGCGCCTATATGTCCATAGCTGAATGCTCCATGGTTTGCACCCCAGTTAGCCATCACTGAGTAAACATCCAAAAATGGTCCGTTCCCTGTTAGTATTGGAGCAAACCAGGTTGTAGGCCATGTTGGATCTGTTCGGTTATCAAGTATTTCATGCATCTTTTCAGGCAGATCAACAGAATAGCCTTCTGCAATCTGGAGTACAGGCCCAAGACCTTTAATTGAATTCACTCTTGACATGGTTATAGGCATACCACCCTTTGTAAGGAAATCAGATGAAAATCCTCCACCCCTGAAATATCCAACACTTGCAGGACGCCACAATGTAGCATCCAGACATTTTGCAGCCTCCTCCGGAGTAATTTCCCAAAAAGGTTTCATGGCAGGTTTCCCATCTTTAGTTTGTTCTCCG
>DAOSDD010000262.1:0-5683 GCA_035362115.1 Clostridiales bacterium
GTATCGTGTAGTCAAGTTTATTAAGGAAATTCAACAAAGAGTCAATAATTTTCGTAGCTGTAGAATAAAATAAAATGGCAGTAACCAGTACCACAACAATATAAATTGCAAATTTAATGTCCTGCGGTATATTTATTCCCTGCATAGTGAAAATAATTCTTGTAATAGTAAAACCGGTAACAGCTCCTATAACAGTAAAGGAAAGTTTTATAACATTATTTACCACAATACCTTACTCCCCTGTTTATAAATTTATATGCACTTTATATTCTATATCCCTCATTGCCAATATATTCTAACCCATATTTATGAACTTTTGTTAAATGGACTACATTTCACTTATAGATGTAAATTATATTCAATAAGATTTTCCAATTCTCTTTGAGTAATACCTTTAGCTAAAACCAATTCGCTTATTAATATTTGCTTTGCATTATTCAGCATTTTTTTTTCTCCAGTAGAAAGTCCTTTTTCTTTATCCCTTATCATAAGCGATTTTACTACTTTAGTTACTTCAAATATATTGCCACTTTTAATTTTCATCATGTTTTCTCTGTATCTCTTATTCCAGTTGCTTGTTTCATTAACCGTCTGATCTCTTAATATGTCAAAAACCTTTTCTACCTCGTCATTCCCTATCACTTCTCTTATACCTATATCATCAACATTCTCTGTAGGTATCATTACTTTCATATCTCCTACAGGTATTCGTACAATATAATAGTTCTGTCTATTGCCCAGAATTTCCTTTTCTTCTATTGATTCAATTATACCTGCTCCGTGCATTGGGTACACAATCTTGTCCCCTATGTTAAACATTACAAATTCCCCCGTATATCTCAGCGATTTATACCGCTAATTTTGAAAAGCGTACTTGTTGTACCAAGAAAATTCGCTTCGTTCATGACTGAATTAAGCAATGATGCGAATTTTCTTGTTGCTAGGGAACCCTAAGTTCCCTTCGACAGATTCTGCTTTTTTTACTTATTGCAGAATTCTGAGCACCAAAGCGTTTTGCAAAGCAAAATCGCTGCTCGCTCTGCAATGCCCTTCTACCCTTAAAGCGGGAAGGGGAGTCCTCTTTCCAAACCCCAGTGTAGGGATTTTTTTGAAATTGTATAAATTCCTGTACTTTAAAAGATTCCACACAAAACAACTCCATCAGCTTTGCTAAACCCAAGGCAAGTCAAATCTTCCAGTATAACAACCTATGAATTTAATATAAGTATTTATAATAATTTAATATAAGTATCTATAATAAATAAATATAGACACCTGTAAAATTAATATAAATACCTATTAGCCTATAAATATAGTATAGTAAATATTTGCTATATAATTAAGTATACTACAAAGGAATTATGTTGTCAAAGATATTAGCCAGGTTACATTACATCAACATTTCCAGCACATTCTGGACATTTTCCACCTTTCTAATCTCTATTTTCTTACTAATGGTGCTTTGCTCCAGTATTTTCATATTGCCTGAGGGGATTACGCATGTTTTGAATCCTATTCTCATAGCTTCATTCACCCTCTGTTCTATTCTGCTAACTGTCCTTACTTCTCCCGTTAAGCCGACTTCACCAATTAAAACTGTCCCTGCATCTACAGGTTTATTTTTAAAACTTGAAGCTATAGCAGCAATTATGCCCAGATCACATGCAGGTTCGTCAATTTTTAATCCCCCTACAACATTTACATAAGCGTCGTGATTTTGAAGATGCAGACCTGCTCTTTTTTCCAGTACTGCCATTAAAAGAGTAACCCTGTTATAATCTACTCCTGTTGCCATCCTCCTTGCCATGCCAAAACTGGTAGGACTTACAAGGGCCTGGACTTCCACCAGCATTGGTCTTGTACCCTCAAGACTTGATACAACAACAGATCCGGGAACATTTTCCGGACGCCCTGACAACATTGTCATTGAAGGATTTTCAACTTCCTCAAGTCCTGTATCCTTCATTTCAAAAATACCTATTTCATTTGTTGAGCCAAACCTGTTTTTAACCGACCTTAATACTCTGTAACTAAGGTGTCTTTCCCCTTCAAAGTACAAAACAGTATCTACCATGTGTTCAAGGACTTTAGGCCCTGCAATTGCACCCTCCTTTGTAACATGACCTACAATCAATATGGGAATATTGAGAGTTTTCGCCGTTCTCATCAATGTGCCGGTTGCTTCCCTTACCTGGCTTACAGTACCTGGTGCAGAAGACATTTCATCATTATATACTGTTTGTATGGAATCAATAATAACCAGCCCTGGGATTTCCGTTTGAATGATTTTTTGAATAATATCCAGATTGTTTTCAGATACCATTAAAATATCCGGATTTCTAATATTCAATCTATCAGCTCTTAACTTTATCTGTCTTATGGATTCTTCTCCGGATACATATAATATCTTTTTATCTACAGTGGCTTTCTCACACACCTGAAGCAGTAATGTGGATTTGCCAATACCAGGATCCCCACCTACCAATACCAGGGAACCTTTAACAATACCCCCGCCCAGCACTCTGTCCAATTCTTTTATTCCTGTACTGCATCTATCCTCTTTTTCAATCTCAATATCACTCAAACTAACCGGCTTGTTTTCCCTTCCGACAGCGCCATCAACAGAACTTCTGCCGCCTTTGGGGGCAATGTTAATAATTTCTTCTACAAAGGTGTTCCACTGCCCGCAGGCAGGGCACTTACCCAGCCAACCCTGGCTTTCATATCCACAATCCTGGCATATAAAAATAGACTTTCCTTTTTTCAATAGTATCAACCCCTTCACTCAGATACGGGGCAACTCTTCAACATAAAAGGGATATCTCTTTTTAAGAGAAGAGTTTCCCCCGCCCAGTTGCAGCACCTCCACTACTCACCACTCACTATCCACCACCCACTACTCACTATCCACTACCCACTACTCACTATCCACTAAAATACCCTGCCTCTATGAGTTCAAAAAGCAACAGCACAAACATGGCATGGGACCAGGTCAGAGGAATAACCCATGCAGGTTTCCCCGTATTTTTATCAACCTGTTCAGGCAGAAGATCAAGCTCCGTACGTGAGCTCACTGCCCACTCCAAATACTCTCCTGCCCTTTGCAGATTACCTTTTCGGACATGGTAGAGTGCTACCCATAATGTAGCAATAACCCAGGGGTTTCCCCCAATATAATTATCGTATTGGTATCGGCCTATTCCTCCGCACCCGCTATATGCAAGATGCTTTTCCACAGCTTCAACTGTTGAAGCTGCCATGGCATCATCAATGCCCAACATATTAAAAGGTACACAAACACCTAAAAGGCTCACATCTATAGTTCCGTCTTCAGGAGTTACATCCTTGCAGAAGCCCTTATCATTAACCTGAATAAGTATTCTGTCATTGGTATATTCCTCTCCCCAGGGATTAAGTTTAGTCCTTATACTCCTTAAAAAGCGGCCATACTCTTCCTTCCATAGATTTTTGATTACTGAGTATTTTATAGATGCTGCCGTCTTTTCCCAGTTCTCGATAATTTTCCATGACACTCCAAGAATTTTTGCAATTTCAGATCCTGCAGATATTCCGCCATATACAGCAGCGGAAGAATAGGTATGCTCCCCAAACCTCTCTTCCCAGAGATCGAAACTTGGTTTAGGCAATCCCGTTTCTTCATCAATAAAAGAAACCAAAAAATCAACTGCCTTCTCTACACTCTCCCACATTTTCCCTAAAAAGCCTGATTCCCTTGTTACATAGTAATGTTGAAGAATTCCCCAGATTAAAGTACCTGTTTCATCTATCTGAAGTCCCCAGGATGGAGCAAGATTTCCATCCATATGATACCTTTGATGCCATGAGCCATTTTCATCCTGAGTATTTAAAGCCCATTCATAAAATTTGTCCACAGTTTCGGTCAATCCGCATCTGTCAAGTGCTCCTGTAATAAAAGCAGCATCTCTTCCCCAACAATAAGCATATCTTCCACATTTAGTGAAGTGTTCATCGATTTCCGGAGCAGCTAGCAATCCACCTGTATTTTTATCTGCCATAAGCTTAAAAACCAGAAGAGACCGCTTATACAAGTTGTCAATTTCTTCATTTCCTGTATTTACATGCTTTGCACCCGCAACAAAGTCATTCCAATATTTTTTAACTTTCTCAAATTCACATTCGACATCTGAATTTCTAATTGCACTTGTGAGTTTATTTAGCTGTTTTAAAGATTGTGAGGCACAAATAAATACGGCAAGGGATTTTCTACCTCCGGGGTTTATTTCTCCCAACTTCCAGGAAAGAGCACCATCCGGCATCATACCTGTTGAATCACCCCCATATAGTTCCGTAGATCTGGCAGCTTCCAGTGGATTATTCCCCAGTTGGAACTTATGCACAAACCTTTGGGAGAATATTGAAAAGTAATACCCATGCCTGTAATGAACCAATGCTTCATTCTCAAAATCAAATAAAGCACCTCTTAAATCCTGGTTATTACTTACAAAAGAAGAGTATGCAATAAAGCCAAGTTCACAGCTTTTACTATCCGGGTTAGCTCCTCTGTTTTCCCATTTATCACGGTTATTTTCAATCTCATATAATCTTACCAATACATCTCTATCCGGCAAAACAAAATCCTTCTGTTTTACTGTAATTCCAACACTCTCGTTATAGTATTCCGTCATAAGAATATTTGTATATCCCATATAATATTGCTTGCATTCCCAGCCATCTTCATCCAGCCACAAAGTACTGTATCTTCTATCTGTAAAGAAAATGCCGGTTTTAAATTTTTCAATATGCTGCGGATAGTCAATATTGGGCCAGAATAGCCTTACAAGCTCGCCTCTATCCGACAGACAACCAAGCATGCTGGAATTTCCAACTATTGCATTGTTAAAATACGTTTTTATAAAAATCACCCACCATGATCTGAGTCAGCAGCAAGTCACCAAAATCGGATTTTTCTTTACGAGGAAACATATCCCAAAAGACATGGTTACAAAACTTACCCACTGCTCTATTCTTAGTTATTATACTTGTTTTTCATATAAAAGTCCATTTACTGTAATTTTTTTTACACAATACAATAAATATTTTAACTCATAAAGCACAAAATATAATAAAGTATAAAGTTATTTCTTTTAAATCAAATATATTATTTATATTTGGCATTAATCGTAAAAATATGTATTTATGGAGGAATTAAATGGTAATTGACTTTAATAAAATAATTTTTAATCTTACCCAGGTAATGCAAGTTTTAATTTTCACTGTTGGATGCTATTTCTTCAGCATATCCATATTTGGATGGATGAAAGGAAAAAAGGAGCTAACTGATAAAATTCCTCCAAAGAAAAAATTTGCTCTTGTAATAGCGGCTCATAATGAAGAACTAGTTATAGCTCATATTATTGATTCTCTATTCCGGCAAAGTTATCCTAAAGAGTTTTTTGATGTTTTCGTAATAGCTGATAATTGTACCGATATGACGGCAGAAATAGCAGAAGGTCACGGTGCCAAAGTTTTTGTACGTGAAAATGATACAGAAAGGGGTAAAGGTTATGCCTTGGAATGGATGTTTAATAAAATATTCACAATGGAAGAAAAATATGATGCTATAAGTGTATTTGACGCGGATAATCTTGTATCATCAAACTATCTATATGAAATGAATAAGCAACTAAGTAAAGGTTATAAG
>DAOSDD010000263.1:0-5633 GCA_035362115.1 Clostridiales bacterium
TGCCAAGCTTGAAAATATGGCCCACTTCTATACCACGGGAAATTTTAACCGAGGCACCGCATTTAGGGCACTTATCACCTGGAGCAATATTTCTTATATCTTTAATTACAGTGGGTTTGAAATCCCTGAATATGCTCACATTCTTGAAATGATATCCGGTTTCATTAGCTCCGACTACGAAATTTTTCATATTCTCAACTTCAGGGTCAACAATAATATCAACCCTCAGTCCTATCGGTCCTGCAAACCCAACATCAGCATTAGTTATTCTTTTTACTGCTTCCGTATCTGCCATTTCCAGCTCAACACATCCCAGATAATTCTGAAGTTTGGTTTCATTTAGTTCCCGGTCCCCTCTTACCAACGCTGCAACATATTTGTCGTCTGCTCTGTAAATCAATGTTTTTGCAAACTCCTTGGGTGAACAGTTAAAGAATTTCATTAACTCTTCTATTGTTCTTACATCAGGAGTCGGCACCTTTTCAACAGGCAGCTGCCCGCAGCACATACCACTGCAGCTTTCACAGCAGGCTTCAGGTACACATTCCGCCTTCTCCTCGTTTGCTGCATATCCACACTCTTCACAATAAGCAATAACATCCTCACCGATTGCGGATTTAACCATAAACTCTTGTGAACCTGAACCTCCCATTGCACCGGAGTCAGCATCAACTACAATATAGTCAAGGCAGCAGCGATCAAAAATTCTGCAATATGCATCATGCATCTTTTGGTACGACAAGTCAAGGCCTTCATTGTCTCTATCAAAGCTGTAGGCATCCTTCATTACAAACTCTCTGCCTCTTATAACACCAAATCTTGGCCTTCTCTCATCTCTGAACTTTGTTTGAATCTGATATAGTATAAGTGGAAGAGCTCTGTAAGAGCGGACTTCATTTTTAACTATTTCAGTAAATATTTCCTCGTGGGTGGGCCCCAGGCAAAAGTCTCTTCCATTTCTGTCTTTGAATTTGAACATTTCAGGTCCAAAAACTTCCCACCGTCCTGAAGCCTGATAATATTCCGAAGGAAGAATTGAAGACATTACCAGTTCTTGAGCTCCTGCCCTATCCATCTCTTCACGCATTATCTGCTCAATTTTGCGGAAAGCCCTGTAACCCATAGGTAAAAAGGCATATACACCTGATGCAAGTTTCCGCATCAAACCTGCTCTCAGCATAAGCTGATGGCTTACTATCTCTGCCTCTGCAGGGACTTCTCTCAATGTTGGTATAAAAGATTGTGATATTCTCATAATTATTAATACCTCGTCCTTTTGCGAATGATATACAAAAAATATACAATACAAGCATAACAAAGTCAAGATGCAGTGAGCACTGTTCCTGGTACATATTGAAACATTTCCTCTAAACTGATAGACTTGAGTAAATAATAATTGTGTAAATAAAACATATCTTAATAAGAAGGATGGTAACTATATGAATGGCAACTATATGAATGGCGACTGTATTAAGGTTGGAATCGGGCAGGATAGCCACAGATTTGATTTTGATGATAAGGAAAAAAAGTTAATTTTAGGTGGGATAATTTTTGAAGGATATCCGCCGCTGAAAGGAAACAGCGACGCAGATGTGGTGCTTCATTCTCTAACAAATGCAATTTCAGGGGTTACCTGTGTTAATATACTAGGGGAAATAAGCGATAAAATGTGCTTTGAAGAAAATATTACTGATAGCTCAGCATATCTTAAAGAAGCCTTGAAATATATGGGAGATAATAAAATTGTCCATGTATCTATTTCCGTAGAATGTCAAAGACCTAAAATATCTCCTAAAATACCTGAAATGAGAAGAAGGCTTTCAGAACTCCTTAGAATATCAGAAAGCTGTATAGGAATAACTGCTACAACCGGTGAGGACCTTACAGAATTCGGCAAAGGCAACGGTATTCAGGTTTTCAGCAGCGTGGTTGTTGTACCCGGCATCGTCCGAATCAAGCCGGATTATATCTAGTGGGCGCATATTATTCACAAATGCGCCCATATCTAATAACGCCAAATAATGTCATTTGTTATTCTAACTTCTGAAAAGGACCTTCTCCCTTTTAAACATAGCTACTGCAAGAGCCAGGGTAATCATTGTATAAATTACAGATGATACAAGAGCCAATATAAGGTTGGTATAGTTTATTGCCCCTCCCAGGACCATTTTAAATGCGGAAATAGTATTTAACACAGGTATCAGAAACATATATGTTTTAATATCGCTGGCCTGCATAAAGATGGTCATATATCCCGGTATCATGGCTGCAAACATTAAAAAGGACAGATATGTTTGCGCTTCCTTAAAGGATCTTGCGTAAGTACTTAATGCAATCTGTATTCCTGCAAAAGTAACCCCCATAGTGATAGTTAGAAGAAGGGAAAGCAGAATTGCAGGAACAGGTATATTAAAACCTCCCAGTTGTTCTCCGGTTCCCATTGTCACAGAGTTGGGATTAATAATATATCCAATGGCAAAGCCTATCATAATTGCTATTACACTTACAAATGAAAAGAGTATTACAGTGAGATATTTTCCTGCGAGGATTGATGCCCTGTCGGGTTTTGTAGCCAGCAGTGGTTCAAAAGTGTTTCTCTCCTTCTCCCCTGCAATAAGATCGGTTGCAGCTGGTATTCCGCCGGCAGCTACAAGTATGGCTACCATAAACGGCAGCATCATTGATAAGGCAAAATTGCCTCCGCTTTTTGAATCAGCAATATTGTTTAATTCTATTTTTGCAGGCTCAAGTATTTCCGGATTTATCCCCTGTTTCAATAATCTTTCTTTCACAAGCCTGTTATTAAAGTCATCTATCAAATTTCTTACTATTGAAAGGCTTCCTTCAGATTTCGCTTTAGTATTATCATATAATATTTTTATTGAAAAAGGCTTATTATCTTTTAGTTTCTCTGCATAACCTTCCTCAAACTCAAGCACAACTCTTACTTTATCCTTCTTGATAGCTTCAATTGGGTCATCAATATCGATTAAAGCTATGTTGGGGTCATTACCAATTATTTCATTGTTTACCAACTCTCTTATTTCTTCAGTTTTCGAATTCTGAGCAAGTGCAATACTAATATTTTCAGTTATGTCCTTTTGTAATTTCTGAACTCCTCCTCCTACAAGGATATTCATAAACGGTATTAAAACCATTGGTAAGAGAATACTGGAAATGATGGTTTTTTTATCTCTCAATATATCTTTAACTTCTTTTTTAAATACAGTTAATACATGCTTCGCTTTCATTTTCGGCCTCCGTCCAACTATAAGTCCAACTATAGTTTATTTATTATCTCTGCCTGTAATCTTAATGAATATTTCTTCCAGATTATTGTTATTATATTTTTCTTTCAACTGGTCAATAGTACCAATATCAACGAGGTTCCCTTTGTGAATAATGCCTATTCTATCACATAATTTTTCAACTTCACCCATTGAATGGCTTGAAAGAATTATTGTTTTGCCATTTTTACCACAATCACGAATAAAGTCGTGAACCTCACGGATTGCACCCACATCGAGACCTGAGGTGGGTTCGTCAAATAACATTACATCAGGATTATGTACAATAGCTCTTGCAAAAGCCGTTTTCTGCCTCATACCCTTTGAAAGTCGGGATGCTCTCCTGTCAATATATTCCTCCATGCCAAATATTTTGCTAAGGTACGCAATCCTTTCATTTATATACTTAATATCCATATCATACAACTCGCCAAAGTATGCTATATTTTCCGCTGCAGTAAGACGGTCATAAAGCCCGCTTTCACCTCCAAACAGGATACCGATGCAGCTCCGCACCTTTTCGGGTTGCTGTATTATATCAAATCCTGAAACTTTGCCTGTTCCGGAAGTTGGCTTGAGCATAGTAGCCATCATTCTCAAAGTAGTAGTTTTGCCTGCTCCATTTTCACCAAGCAGACCAAATATTTCACCTTTTCCAACTTCAAATGTTAAATTATTAACAGCAACAGCTTTGGCATCTCCAAAAGCCTTTGTCAAATTTTCAAGTTTAAGCATTTAATCACTCCAATCTAAAGTAAGAGGTATTCCTTTTGTATTAGGCATGTCACTTCACATTCCCTTAATTATTGCTTCTCCAATAGCCAGATCCTCTTGTGTGGTAATTTTTATATTATCATAACTTCCCATAACAATTTTCACAGGCAATCCCAGTCTTTCCACCAATACTGAATCATCTGTACCTTCAAAGCCGTCTTTTACAGCTTGTTCATGTGCATCTTTAATTATTTCATATTTAAAAGTCTGAGGTGTTTGAATAGACCATAAACCTTCCCTTTGAAGGGTTTCCTCGAAAAAGCCTTCAGATCCGGAACGTTTGATTGTATCTTTTACGGGAACTGCAACACAGGAAGCTCCAAAATCTTTAGCTTCAGCTATGCTTTCCAGAATTACATCTTCTCTGATAAAAGGCCTTGCACCATCATGTATTAATACTATTTCACAATCCCGGGACACCTCATTCAGTCCTTTAAATACCGATTGCTGCCTTTTATCACCGCCTGCAACTATTTTGCCAACCTTGGTAAATCCATATGCATCAATTATATTTTTTTTACAATAGACAAGATCATTTTGATTAATCACTAGAACTATTTCGTCTATAAATCTGCATTCCTGAAAAGCTTCAATAGTTCTTGCAAGAACAGGCATGCGGCAAATCTCTATATACTGCTTGTTAATATCAAGGTTCATGCGTGTACCTTTGCCAGCTGCTGCAATAACAACGCTTACAATACCTTTCCAGGATTTTTTAAGTTTTACGTCTTTCAAGCTAAAGCATCCTTTCAACAGTATATTTAGGCTTTGCAAAAATCATTCTACCTGCAGCGGTTTGCAATACACTTGTTACCATTACACTGATATTCTCTCCAATATGCCTTCTTCCACCATCTACTACAATCATTGTACCATCATCAAGATAGCCTATTCCCTGTCCATTTTCTTTCCCATCCTTAATTACCTGGACAACCATCTCTTCACCCGGTAAGGCAATAGGTTTTACGGCATTTGATAATTCATTTATATTTAAAACACTTACACCATGTACGCCTGCAACTTTATTTAAATTGTAGTCAATTGTCAATATTTTAGCTCCAAATTTCTGAGCAACTCTCAAAAGCTCAGTATCAACTTCGGTACCTTCTGGAAGAGCAATATTTTCGATCCTTACAGGACATCCCAATTCCTTCTGAAGCATGTTAAGAACATCCAGACCCCTTCTCCCCCGGTTTCTTTTAAGCGGATCAGAAGAGTCTGCAATATGCTGAAGTTCTTCCAGCACAAAGGCAGGCACCACCAATTCGCCCTCTAAAAAACCAGTCCGGTATATGTCAACTATTCTGCCATCAATTATGACACTTGTATCAACA
This sequence comes from Clostridiales bacterium, assembly GCA_035362115.1. Taxonomy (GTDB): domain Bacteria; phylum Bacillota; class Clostridia; order Acetivibrionales; family DUMC01; genus DUMC01. Next base: position 5,396 of record DAOSDD010000263.1, read on the forward strand.
ACTTTTGGTTCAGCAAGTTTGCCGCTGTTTTTAATACCCGGCAATGGATCATTCTTTTTTGAAGTGGTGATTAATATACCTGCAGTACCAAATAAAATATTAATAGTAATGGATAATGGAACGCCAACAATATTCAGCTTGTTAATTGGTATTGCTATAAGGTTGGCAATAATGAGGCCTATCACCAAGCCTGCAGAACTGATAACCAGTTCGTACAACGTCATGTTTTGTATCGTGT
>DAOSDD010000264.1:0-5624 GCA_035362115.1 Clostridiales bacterium
CCTCGACCTCCAGCGTGACAGGCTGGCATTCTAACCAACTGAACTACCGGGCCATTTTCTTTTTGCTAAAAGCTATGGTGACCCATAGGGGACTCGAACCCCTGATACCGCCGTGAAAGGGCGGTGTCTTAACCGCTTGACCAATGGGCCATTTAAAGCCAGCAAATAATATTTTACACAGGTCGCAGCCCAATGTCAAGTAGTTTTAGAGTTTTTTTAATTTTTTTTGATTTTATAAGTTTTATATTCCAATACTACTTTGCTATGTTGCCAATGGAAAGCGCATTTCTGGGGAGTATTTTTTACTGACCCGTAAAGAATACATCTGAGAGAAAGACCACAAGGCCTTCTATAGAGGTATTTCTCCCTGCGACATCTTCCCGATGCTATCAAAAATTATCCTGGAAGACATCGCTTTCCAAATTGGCATATTAGTACTAATAATATTAGCAAATAAAATACCGGTCAGCATGACATTATCAAAGAATAATCGTAACCAATATCATACCAACATTGACACTGATTTACATTTGTGTTAGTATATATATGAGTTAAATTACCATAAAATATTGTTACAATGGCTTCATGATAATGGCCTCATGGACATGAATATATTTGTCGTATAGGCATTTCATAAAAACTTGTGAGATGCCTTGCTATATACAATCATATATTCCGCCAAATTCGAATAATTTTTAATAAAGATATTTAAATATAAAAAGGAAGATGTTTATGTATTACAATATTAGTAATGATAGGATGTTAGAATCTCTTAATAGTCATGTTAAAAAAGTTAGAGAAGGTAAAGAAATGCTCATAAATGAGTACTATAGAGAGGAAACAGAAGAAAGTATTAAATTAAGTATATTTTTAAAGGAGTATGTATCATCATTAAATAATTATATAAATAGTACAAAATCCAATAATGAATCAGGTATGATTCAACCTGTTGTAACAATAGGAAGTATTGTTACGGTGAAGGATCTGGATGATAATAAAATTTATAGGTATCAAATCGTTTTGCCTTTCTTAACTAATTTGAATTCTGACCACGATGATGCATCCTGTTTATCGCCTTTGGGAAAGGCCCTTTTATTGAAAACTATTGATGAAAAGGTTGAAATTGAAATACCTGCCGGTACACTAAGATATGTTGTAAAAAGTATCACACCTCCGGAATCTTTTATCCCGGCATATAATAAATAATTGGTAAATACTTGATTATAGCCCAATAATCATAAATATTTTGAAAAAAGTTTTAAAAACAGTTGACAAAACTACTGTTTTTGTTGTACTATAAGATTCGGCTTTGAAAATAAAATACTTTGGGCCATTAGCTCAGTCGGCAGAGCACTTGACTTTTAATCAAGGTGTCCCGCGTTCGAGTCGCGGATGGCTCACCAAAAATAAAGGGTTTCAGTTTTTTAAATACTGAAGCCCTTTGTTTTTAATCTATATTTTGCTTTTTGCCCTCTGTTTATCCTTGTATACTCTCGAAGAACTCATTGAGTTCTCTTACCAGCTTATCGGCATCCAGTCCATGCACTTCACAAGCATCCTTTATACTTTCTCCGGAGGCTGAAGGGCATCCCAGACAATATAAACCGTTATTAAGGAATATTGGTACTGTACCTTTGTCAAGTTTTAAAACTTCTGAAACTATCATATCAGATGTAATCTTTGGCATATTATTCACTCCCTGTCTCTTGTTTTACTTACTATTTACTAATACCCATTATTGTATAATTCTACCCACAATATTATACGAATTATCTTTGCATATTATATTATATGAAAATTTATAATGCAATATAATTGTGCTGTAAAGGGGTGCATTTTCTAAATATGCACCCTACCCTGCTAAACATGATTTATGGCATCCGGTATTTTTCTCTTCCTATTTCATAAAGATTGTTACCATAGCTGTCTATTACAACAACAGCCGGGAAATCTCTTACTTCCAATTTTCTTATGGCTTCCGGTCCAAGTTCCGGGAATGCTACAATTTCCTGGCTGACAATTTTTTCAGAAATCAGAGCTCCAGCTCCTCCAATTGCGCCAAAGTAAATTGACTTATATTTTATAATCGCATCAACCACATCTTTATTTCGTTGTCCCTTGCCAATCATCCCTGCCAGTCCCATACTGATTAGTAATGGGGCGTATGCATCCATTCTGCCACTGGTTGTAGGTCCTGCAGACCCTATAACTTTTCCTGGTTTTGCAGGGCATGGACCGACATAATATATTATCTGTCCTTCTATATCAAAAGGTAGTTGTTTTCCCTCCTGTACCATAGCTACCAGACGTTTATGAGCTGCATCCCTGGCCGTATAAACTGTACCATTAATGGTTACCTCATCTCCGGTTTTCAACTGTGATATCATATCTTTCTCCAAAGGAGTATAAATTATATGTTTCATTTTTCCCTCCTGTACATTTTGTAATAATTCATTGTGCTTTATTGGACCAACTAGCAGTTATATGATCGCCTCTGAATGCCTTGTTGCGTGGCAGCTAATATTTACAGCTACAGGCAACCCTGCTATATGAGTTGGAAATACTTCAACATTAACCGCCAGAGCGGTAATGCGTCCTCCAAGTCCTGCAGGCCCTATCCCAAGCTTGTTAATTTTCTCAAGCAGCTCTAATTCAAGGTTTTTTACGTATTCAATGTTATTTCTTACATCTACTGATCTGGTTAAAGCTTTCTTTGCCAATATGGCCGCTTTTTCCATTGTACCTCCTATACCTACTCCTACAACTATTGGAGGGCATGGATTGGGCCCTGCTTTATCAACCGTTTCAACAACAAATTTCTTAACGCCCTCAATTCCGTCAGAGGGTTTTAACATTTTTAAAGCACTCATATTTTCACTGCCAAATCCTTTTGGGGCAATAGTAATTCTCATTTTGTCCCCTTCAACAATATTATAGTGAATTATAGCAGGGGTATTGTCACCTGTATTCACTCTCTCTATAGGATCCCCGACAACTGATTTTCGAAGGAAACCTTCTTTATATCCTCTTCGTACGCCCTCATTTATTGCCTCAGTCAGATTCCCTCCAGAGATATGGATATCCTGCCCAATATCAACAAAAAACACAGCCATCCCTGTATCCTGACAAATTGCCATTCCTTCAGTTTCAGCTAAATTTGCATTTTCGATAATTTTTTTTAATATGCCTTTACCTGTATCTGATTCTTCGATAGAAAGACCATCCTGTAAAGCTTTAAATATATCATGATTTAAGCAGTAATTTGAGGCTATGCACAGATTTTTAACTGTATCGGTAATTAGCGATGCATCAATAACTCTCATTTATACCTCCCAAAAAAAATGTAATATTTTATACTTAAAATAGTATATGACTATTTTAATATACTGGTATTGGAAAATCAACAAATTGAAATACAAAGGGGTACATTTACTAAAAGTGAAGAAATATTTACCAGGAGCTGTCGTTACGCTGCTTACCAATATTTTCTTCACTTAAATTAAATGCACCCAAATATAAAGCGAAACATAAATGAAACAAATATTAACAGATATTTAATAATTATTTTGATATAATTAATATGTTTGGTATTATCAGGCTGAAATTATAAGATTTGATCGTTTGATCATAAGATTTGATTAATTGGAAGGGAGATGGTGTGCAAAATAATTTTCCATTACTATTTGTGCCACCAGTCAAAGAGATGAAATGGAGGTTATTATGAACCCGGTAAAAAATATATTGGTTTGTGTTACTCAGCAAAAAACCTGTGAAAGGTTAATTATAAAAGCTGCATCTTTGAGAGACGAGTTTAAAGGTGAACTTTATGTGATTCACGTTACAAAAAATGGTCTTAACTTTTTGGATAACCCAAAAGAAGGAGAGGCTCTGCAATATCTATTTGAAATATCAAAGTCTGTAGGTGCAAATCTGTCAGTGCTAAAATCCGACAATATTATAAAATGTATTGCAGATTTCGCCAAAGATAATAACATCAATTATATTATTTTGGGAGAATCCCCAAAAGATACGGATGATAATATTTTCCATAAAAAGCTGCGGAATCTATTGCATAATATAGAACTGGAAGTAATACCATAATGCCTTTGTATACGCATTTTTAACATTAATGTTATCATTTTGCAAAATAATTATAAAAATCAGAATATTTTCATTAAAAAGCTTGTTTTTTTAATGAAAATATTGACTTAATGCGGCTTTCATTATAAAATAATGTCGAATCCAAATATAGGAGGTTATGTAGATGAATAAAACAGAATTAGTTAATTCTATATCAGCGAAAACAGGGTTAAGCAAGAAGAATAGTGAAGCAGCTTTAAATGCATTTGTATCATCTGTTGAAGAGTCTCTTCAAAATGGAGAAAAAGTTGTATTGGTAGGTTTTGGTACCTTTGAAGTTAGAGAAAGAGCAGAAAGAAAAGGCAGAAATCCTCAAACCAAAGAAGAAATCGTTATACCAGCTTCCAAGGCTCCAGTATTTAAAGCAGGCAAAGGTCTTAAAGATTTAGTTAAATAATATATTGTGTACATATTAGTACATATTTATTTTATTTGCTGTGAAAGCCCTGATGTAATATTCAGGGCTCTTTATCTTTTAAAAACATTTCTGCAGCTTTTCAATAATCTCTTTTACTATTGCTTTTACATCCTTACCTGAACAATCAATTACAATATCCGAATACCTCTCATATAAAGGCACTCTTTCATGATACATGTCAATAAAACTTTGCTCTTCATTTTTAGCAAACCTTCTGCCCTGTTTAATTCTAGAATTAACACTATTAAAATCCAGTTGAAGGTATATTACTACTCCATCCTTTTTTAAATGTACCATTGCTGCGTCACCGTAGATTACACTTCCACCTGTTGCAATTATGCTGTTCACGGTGTCAAGCTGCAATATGACTTCTTCCTGAATCTTTAAGAACTCATGATGCCCGTAAAGTGAAACAATATCTCTTAAATCCTTCTTCTGTGACTCCAGTATCAGGTTATCCGTATCAATGTAATTCATATTCAGAATATCAGCAAGGTTACTCCCTATTGTGCTTTTTCCGGAGCTTGGCATACCTATTAAAACTATGTTGCTTTTAGCATCTTTGTAAATATAATCACCCCCAATTTAATGCCCTATACACTATAATAAATGCAATTACTGAAATGAAGTCTTCATGGTTTTATCCTTTTGCATTTATTGAAACGGTGTGAAGCAATCCGATTAGCGGATTGCACTTATGTTATAATAAATGCGCGATGTTTTAGCAAAAGCACCAGCATTTTGATTAATAAAAAAGGAAGGTGAAAACCTAAACAATGAAACATATAAAAATAATAAATGCCGCTACTTTAAAAAATACCGTAAAAAACGGAGGTTGTGGCGAATGTCAGACATCCTGCCAGTCAGCATGTAAAACATCATGTACTGTAGGCAATCAGAAGTGTGAAAAGAATTAACCTTATACCTTATTGCATGAAAAAAAAGTTTTCACAATCAAATGTTTTGATTGTGCCGCAGAAAGTCGTTTCATGATTTCTGGATAATAACCACATTATGATTGTTCCCCAGAAAGCCGTTTTACGGCTTTTCACTGCAGGATTATCTG
>DAOSDD010000265.1:0-5603 GCA_035362115.1 Clostridiales bacterium
AAATAAACAAATAAGTATGGATAAAACAATTAAATAACGGGATGACAAGTTACATGAAATCAAAAGTAGAAAAAGTAGAAAAAAACGTTGTAAAGTTTGAAATTGAAGTGGATGCAGATAAATTTGATGAAGGAATGGAGAAATCCTTTAAAAAGAATGCAGGAAAGTTTAATATACCTGGTTTTAGAAAAGGTAAAGCACCGCGTAAAATTATAGAGAGGTATTATGGGGAACAGGTTTTATATGAAGATGCAATAAATTTTATTTGCCCCGAAACATATGATCAGGCTGTTAAGGAGCATAATATAAATCCTGTTGATAGGCCTGACATTGATATAGTACAGATTGGAAATGGGCAGGATTTGATTTTTACTGCTAAAGTTACAGTAAAGCCGGAGGTTGAGCTTGGAGAATATAAAGGTATAGAAGCAGAGAAAAAAGAAGTTATCGTTACCGATGATGATGTTGAAAAAGAACTTAAAGAATCAGCAGAAAAAAACTCCAGATTGGTTAATGTTGAGGACAGGGCTGTTCAGGAAGGGGATACTGCAGTTATAGATTTCGAAGGCTTTGTTGATGGAGAGGCTTTTGAAGGTGGTGAAGGGAAAAATTATTTTCTTACAATAGGATCGGGGCAATTCATACCTGGATTCGAGGAGCAGCTTATAGGAGTAGAAAAAGGTAATGAAACAGAAGTAAATGTGGTTTTCCCTGAAGACTATAGTCATGAGAAATTGGCTGGAAAGGCAGCATTATTTAAAGTAACAGTCAATGAAATTAAAGTTAAGGAAATACCTGCTATTGATGATGAATTTGCCCAGGATGTAAGTGAATTTTCTACTCTTGAGGAATATAAAGCAGATTTGAGGAAGAAGCTTTTTGAAAAAGAAGAACATACAATCAAACATGAGTTGGAAGATAGTGTTATAAAAAAGGTAGTAGAAAATGCTAATGTTGACATTCCTGATGTAATGGTAAATGAAAGGATTAATTATTTATTGTCAGATATCGACATGAGGCTGCGTTATCAAGGAATGAATCTGGATAACTATTTAAAAGCAGTAGGTGAAGATATTGACAGCTTTAAGGAGCAGTTTTCTGAAAGAGCACGTAATGAAGTGAAGACTCAGTTGGTATTGGAAAAGATAAAAGATGTTGAAGGTATAAAGGCTGAGGATAGTGAGTTTGATGAAGAAATAAGAAAATTTGCTGAAAATGACCAAAAAAATGAAGAAGAATTTAAGAAACAATTGACAGAAGATGATATAGAATATATAAGGAACAATATAACAGTTGCAAAAACTATTAATTTTCTTGTTAACAATGCAAAGCTGGTTTGACTTTGGCAAATTTGTGTGGCATAGGATTAAGCACAGATGTGTTGCACAGGATTAAGCACAGGTGTATGGTGCAAAATTTAGAAGATAACTAAGAGTTTATTTAGAAATTAATAGGGAAAGAATATACAAGTAAAAAGGAGGTATTGAACATGAGTCTTGTTCCAATTGTTGTTGAACAAACAAATCGCGGTGAGAGGTCATATGATATTTATTCAAGGCTTCTTAAGGACAGAATAATTGTGTTAAGCGACGAGGTAAATGATATAACTGCAAGTTTGGTGGTGGCGCAGCTGCTTTTCTTGGAAGCGGAAGATCCTGATAAAGATATCCAGCTATATATAAATAGTCCCGGAGGATCTATTACATCAGGTTTCGCTATATATGATACAATGCAATATGTTAAACCGGATGTACAGACTATTTGTATTGGTATGGCCGCTAGTATGGGAGCTTTTTTGCTTGCTGCAGGTGCAAAAGGTAAAAGATTTGCACTGCCTAATAGTGAAATTATGATTCATCAGCCCCTCGGAGGAGTACGGGGTCAGGCTACTGATATAAAGATTCATACAGAATGGTTAATGAAAATAAAGAATAAAATTAATAAAATACTGAGTGACAGAACCGGTCAACCTTTGGATAAGATTGAACGGGATGTGGAGAGAGACTTTTTCATGTCGGCAGAAGAGGCAAAAGCTTATGGACTGATCGACCAGGTTATGGAAAGAAGGAAGTGAATGGGGTGAAGAAATGGCTAGATATGATGAAAAGAAACAGGTAAAGTGTTCCTTCTGCGGCAAGTCTCAGGAGCAGGTTAAGAGGCTTGTGGCAGGACCGGGAGTTTATATTTGTAATGAATGCATAGAATTATGCTCTGAAATAATAGATGAAGAGTTCGAAGACACAAGGGTTAACCCTGAATATGATCGTGTACCTAAGCCCAGGGAAATAAAGGATTTTTTGGATCAATATGTTATTGGCCAGGAAAAAGCTAAGAAAACACTTTCTGTAGCGGTATACAATCATTATAAAAGAGTCTACACCGATGTCAGACCAGGTGATATAGAACTTCAGAAGAGTAATATTGTAATGCTTGGACCTACTGGTTCAGGTAAGACTTTGCTTGCTCAGACTCTTGCCAAGATGTTAAATGTTCCCTTTGCGATTGCAGATGCGACATCATTAACAGAAGCGGGCTATGTAGGAGAGGATGTTGAAAATATTCTTCTAAAGCTTATTCAAGCAGCAGATTACGATATTGAAAGAGCTGAAAAGGGAATAATATATATCGACGAAATAGATAAAATTGCCAGGAAATCCGATAATCCATCTATAACAAGGGATGTAAGCGGAGAAGGTGTTCAGCAGGCCCTGCTTAAAATACTTGAGGGAACAGTGGCTTCCGTTCCACCACAGGGAGGCAGAAAACATCCGCATCAGGAGTTTTTACAGATAGATACTACCAACATTCTTTTTATATGCGGTGGTGCATTTGAAGGAGTTGACAAAATCATCCAGGATAGAATTGGGAAGAAAACAATTGGATTTGGCGCAAAAATAGAAAGCTCAAAAGAGAAGGATATAGGGGAGATATTAAACTATATACTGCCCCAGGATTTGCTCAAATACGGATTAATACCTGAATTTGTTGGAAGAGTTCCCATTATTGTTACATTGCATTCCCTTGATAAGGACGCACTAATAAAAATATTAACGGAGCCTAAAAATGCTCTGGTCAAACAGTATCAAAAATTGTTTGAAATGGATGACACATTACTTGAAATTAACGAAGAAGCCCTGGAGTGTATAGCAGAAAAAGCTCTGGAAAGAAAAACCGGTGCAAGGGGACTCAGGGCAATACTTGAGGAGATTATGCTTGATGTAATGTTTGACATACCTTCGGAAACTAATATTGAAAAATGCATAATCACAAAAGAAACGGTTGAGAACAATGCACAACCCGAAATAATAATAAATGAAAATAAAAAGGCTCTTAAAAAGGCGGGTTCAAAAAAGCCCCGAATTAAAAGAGAGTCGGTTTCATAAGGAAGCAAATCAAGATTAAGTTTTGACAAATAAAGAGAAAGTTTTGTAAGTAAAAAAGAGGTTGCCAAATTGGCAATCTCTTTTTTAGAGTAAAATGCAAAATGATTCTTCATTCTTTTACGTATTATATATAGGATAAAATTATCTTATTAGTAAATACTATCATTAGAAAAAACAAAATTAGAAAATGTATAAAATATATTACACATTTAAAAGATATCTGTGGGTTTTACTCAAGGAGGATTAAGCATGTTTACAAACACTTTCTTTATTATACAGTTTATTTTTTCAATTATCATAGGATTGTATTTTCTAAATCTCCTGAAGTCGCAGCAGGTTAGCAAATCTGCTATAGAGAAGGAATCAAAGAAGGAAATTGAAAAACTGAGAAGGTTAAGAGAAATCAAACTGACTGAACCTCTATCAGAAAAGACAAGGCCATCTACCCTGGATGATATAATAGGACAGGAGCAGGGCCTTAAAGCGTTAAGAGCAGCTTTGTGCGGGCCAAATCCACAGCATGTCATAATATATGGTCCTCCGGGTGTTGGGAAAACTGCAGCGGCAAGGGTTGTACTGGAAGAGGCAAAACAAATAACCATATCTCCATTTAAAGGGGATGCTAAATTTGTTGAGATAGATGCAACTACATTAAGATTTGATGAAAGAGGTATTGCAGACCCGCTTATAGGATCGGTTCATGATCCTATTTACCAGGGAGCAGGGGCATATGGAGTTGCAGGTATACCTCAGCCAAAACCGGGAGCTGTAACAAAAGCTCATGGCGGGATTTTATTCATTGATGAAATTGGCGAACTTCATTCCATACAGATGAACAAACTCCTAAAAGTTTTAGAAGATAGGAAAGTGTATCTCGAAAGCTCTTATTATAGTTCAGAGGATTCTAACATCCCATCATATATACATGAGATATTTCAGAAAGGGCTGCCGGCTGATTTCAGACTAGTTGGGGCTACTACCAGAACTGCAGAAGATATTCCTCCTGCACTGAGATCCAGATGCGCGGAAGTATTTTTCAGACCTTTATATCCTGGCGAAATAGAAATAATAGCTAAAAATGCCGCTCTTAAGGGTGGATTCAGAATTGAGCCTGGTGTTGGTGAGCTTATATCCAAATATGCTCAGAATGGAAGAGATGCAGTGAATATAATACAGATGGCAGGTGGAATTTCTCTGATGGAAAACAGAAGTATTATATTGGTAAAGGATATAGAATGGGTAATAGAGTTTGGACATTATAATCCCAGGATAGATAAAAAAGTATGTGCTGCAGAACAAATAGGATGTATAAATGGACTGGCGGTGTTTGGCAACTCTACCGGCATGGTTATAGATATTGAGGTTTCGGCGATAAAGGCCAAAAGCGGTAAAGGCACAATAAAGATAACTGGTATTGTAGAAGAGGAAGAGATGGAAGGACGGGGACACAAGCTAAAGATGTCAAGCTCAGCTAAGTCTTCAGTAGAAAATGCATTAACAGTTTTAAAGAGGTTTTTAGATGTTGAATGTAAGGAATTTGATATTCATATGAATTTCCCGGGAGGAATACCTATTGATGGGCCTTCAGCAGGCGTGGCCATAGCAGTAGCATTATATTCTGCTATTAAGAATTTCCCAGTTAATGGAGACATTGCTATGACAGGTGAGCTTTCTATAAGAGGGAAGGTAAAACCTGTTGGTGGAGTAGTGGCAAAGGTTGAAGCAGCTAAATTGGCAGGGATAAAGAAGGTGCTTATTCCAAGAGAAAATTGGCAGGAGCTATATAGAAATATAGGCATTGATGTTATTCCTGTTGACGATATAAGTGAAGTTTTAGATATTATTTTCATAAAAAAAGATGATAGGAAAGTCGGATGGAATGCGTCAGGGGCAGTTCTCGGCGCAGCAAGTGCAAAAGGGACAAGTGTAGCAGGTACAGTTCTCGGTGCAGCAGGCGATGCGCTACGAGCCCAGCAGGAGCGGTTCCGGATGTAGCAGTGGCGGTGCCAAATACCCGGTAGGAAAGGTTCAGGGTGAAGGTTTCGGGTGCAGTGGGAGCGCGGGGTGCAGCGGGGATGGTTCTTACAAACCGACGATGGGGTTGTCCCCAGGTGAAAAATAGAGAGGAAATGCGCCCCCCAAAAATTTTTTGTTATTGCAGAATGCTCAGATACTGTATTATAATGTTAATATTACATATCATCGCTATGTTGCAATCAT
>DAOSDD010000266.1:0-5495 GCA_035362115.1 Clostridiales bacterium
ATCCACTTTCGGGAAAGATGAAGTTTACAATCAAGAAGATGCTGAAGGATTCATTAATCTTTTTGGGTTACCGTTGAAAGTAAGAGCATTAATGATGAAGAAGATGGAGGAACACAAATAATTAAAGTGAATCACTAAAAAAGACATATTAATTGATAGAAACCTATAGTTTTACACTTTTAACTTAAAGTTTTGATATCAGCTACTTCTATGTTGAAACACAAAAGCTTAAAATTGGCTTTTCTGATAAAAAATGCAAAGCTACAGTAGGGACTAAAAGCTATGAATTACGAATTATAGATTATGAATTATGAATTACACTAAAATATAGCAGAGCGAAGGTGATAATTTTATGAAGCTTTGGGGTGGAAGATTTACAAAAGCGACAGACAAAAATGTAAATGATTTCAATTCATCTATAGAATTTGATTGCAGGATGTACAGACAAGATATTCTTGGAAGCATAGCCCATGTAAGAATGCTGGGTAAGTGTAGTATAATATCAAAAGAGGATGCAACTGTTATTGAAAATACTTTGCATGATATTCTGAAAGATATTGACGATGGCATAATCGAACTGGATAAAAATGCAGAAGATATCCATACAAGTATCGAAAGCATTTTAATATCAAGGATTGGCGATATAGGAAAGAAGCTTCATACGGGAAGAAGCCGGAATGACCAGGTTGTTCTTGATATAAGGATGTATCTTAAAGATGAAATAAAGGAAATAAAGTGTTTGCTAATTTCGCTTGAATCAACTCTTTTGTGTATTGCAGAAGAACACTTAGATACGATTCTTCCCGGTTATACGCACCTACAAAGGGCTCAACCTGTAACTTTAGCACATCATATAATGGCATATTTCCAGATGTTCAAAAGAGACATTGAAAGACTTGCCGATTGCTTTAAAAGAGTTGATGTAATGCCTCTTGGTTCAGGTGCATTAGCAGGTACAACATACCCGCTTGACAGGCAGATGACAGCAAGAGAATTGGGGTTTTCAACTATTACGGAAAATAGCCTTGATAGTGTTAGTGACAGGGATTTTATTATTGAATTGCTCTCATGTTTTTCAATTATTATGATGCACTTAAGCAGATTCAGTGAAGAATTAATACTGTGGTCATCGCACGAATTTCGATTTATTGAAATTGATGATGCCTTCAGTACCGGAAGCAGTATAATGCCTCAAAAGAAAAATCCTGATGTAGCTGAATTAGTCAGAGGGAAAACCGGTAGAGTTTATGGCTCGCTTGTGGCAATGCTTACAATAATGAAATCTCTTCCTCTGGCATATAATAAGGATATGCAGGAAGATAAAGAAGCAGTTTTCGACGCAATTGACACAGTTAAAATGTGCTTGCCGGTATTTACTAAATTGGCAGCCACAATGAAAGTGCACGGGAGAAATATGTATAATGCAGCAAAAGGCGGATTTACAAATGCAACTGATGTTGCTGATTACTTAGTAAAAAAGGGTATGCCTTTTAGGGATGCTCACGAAATTACAGGTAAAATTGTTCTCCATTGCATAGATACCAATAAAACCATAGATCAATTAACAATAAACGAATTTAAGTCTTTTTCACCATTAATAGAGGAAAATATTTATAGTGAAATTACTTTAGAAAAGTGTATATCTGCCAGAAATCTGCCTGGAGGACCTTCCAGGGTAAGTGTGGAAGCTTCAATCACAAATGCCAGGAGCTTTTTGGAATATTGTAATTGTGTGGCAGCCAACCACCAGCAGGTAGATTACATGAAAAAACCCGGTTGTTAGCCGGGTTTTTTCATGTAATCTGTTTTTTAAACATTGCTAGCTTATATTACCTATGCTTTGCCTTTTTATCCAATGCCCTGCCCAAACTATACCACGAATCTCTTATTTTGAATCTCATTTCTTCATCAAGTGTGCGTTCAATTACATCATTAAGCTTTTTCCTCATTTCAAAACACTCTACTATATCAAATTCCGGTTTACTCAATACTTCATCCATTTCTGAAATCCAGTTATCTATATGCTCTTTACCCATATATTCTTGTGCTACCTTTTTCTTCAGATGAGTAATTACAAGTTTTACAGCTTTTTTCTTAACGTCAGCATCCGTTTGGACTTTTTTAGTTTTTCTATTTGCCATTTCAAACACTCCTCAACCAATAATACTTCTAACTAATATTCATTATATAATAAATGTAATCAAATTGCAAACTTTATACTCTCTTCCCGTCGTTAGTCAATATATACTTATATATGCATTCATGTAAAATGCAGGAAATCGCTTAACTTAATGTATATACAGCACTAAACTAATAATATTTATATATTTTTGAAATGCATGTGGAGTAAGAGTTTATGATTTGTTCTCCATGTAATTTCCAGTTATTATAATTATAGCTATTTTCCAGCTTCATTCACCTTTTATACTAAAACCTGATTCTTTATTAATCATACACAATTAATTTCTTGCCTTTGAGATTAGCAGTATCGATGCTATCGGCCTTGCTCTCTGGAATTGTAATTGTATCAGGATTACCGTCGCTCATATATTCATCTTCTTTTAAAAGGTTTTCCAGCCACCAGTTTAAGTCGAATTTTACCGGGTTAATTCCCGGCGACCTTACTCTATGTATAGAAAGCAGATTTAGTTTTTTATTCACCGGTGATAAAGCAGGATCCGCTCCTACTTCCAGTATTCCCAGGTTCTCATATTTAACACCTTCGTACTCGCCTCTTACTACATATTCCATAAGCTCATTTGAAGGAGCGCCATACGGAAGTGAAAAAGAATACATCGTATAGCCGGGCACCAGTTCATACATCTTTTTTTGATTACCCCCTATTTCCTGCTGGAGTTTATCACTGCTTCTAACATCTGTTAAACTTATATGGTTTAGGGTATGATTGCCAATTTCGAAACCTTTACCAATCAAATATTCGAGCCTTTCAGATAAGGTTCCTTCACCACTGAATGTAGATAATCCAAGGTTCACAAAAAATGTACCTTTCAAACCAAAATCCGGATAATAGCTGCAAAATTCCTCCATTATCCCTACTGCAGAATGTTTGTTGGCCTTAAGCTCTCCATTCTCTTTCACCAGATTAAACTGCCCTTGTGTACCATCATCAAAAGTAAATATCACAGGTATACATCCGGCAGGTACTGATATATTATCTTCAATGTAATCCTTGAGGTTGATTAAACGGTAGCCTTTATCATATAAGTTATGGAGAAGCTCCTCAAATGCTTTGAATGTAATGGTGTACTCTCCTTTATCATACTTTGTGGGAGTAAAAGTTTCAACGAAATTGTGAAACATAACTACCATTATTTTTCCTGCCTCATTCGGTTTTACTTTTTCAAAGTCTATTTCAGGCTGCGAAAGCTCTGTAGCTATTTCACCATGTTGCCCGCTTCCCACATTTTTCCCGTTATTTTTACTTTCACTTTTATCTTTGCCCTTTCTGCCTTCTTCACTTTTACCATTACCTTCTTCTCCTTCTTCGCTGCACTCTCCACTTCCGTTGTCATTCCCTGTGTTATACTTTCCAATCAGGCCATCAGAAATATCTACGCTACCTTCATTGTCTTCATTGTCTTCATTGTCTTCATTATATTTATTATCTATGCCCTCATTGTACCCTTTATTCCCATCAGGCATTTTATTTTCTTTCTTCCCTTTAGTCCCTTTGTTTACACAAGTATAACCAATCCATGCTATGGAACTTGCTAAGAATATAATCACCAATACCATTGATATTATTCTCTTTATCTTTGCCATTTTTGCTGCTTTTGATATCTTTGCAGTTTTCCTTATCTTTGTCATTTGTACACCTCATTTTTTATTCAGTGAAAGCTAATACCTTCTACAATAGCATCTTCTAAGAGCAGGCACCTGGGAGTCTGCTCGGAAAAGCGAACTCGTGCAAGAAGAAGTGTCATTTCCTGCATACAAGATACTTCGAGTGCAAGTTCTAATGCCATTTGCTCGTTCCAATGCGTGCGCAGTAACTCATCCGACTGCGTCCTCATCATATTCTTGAAACTGTTTTTGATATAGCTGGTAGTACATGCCCTTATTATCTAAAAGTTCTTCGTGGATACCCTGTTCTATGATCCTACCGTCATCTATCACTATGATTTTATCAGCATGCTCTATGGTTGAAAGCCTATGGGCAATAACTATAGAAGTTCTGTCTTTAAACAGGGTCTTAAGTGCTTCCTGGATATATCTTTCAGTTTCTGTATCTACACTTGATGTAGCTTCATCAAGTATAAGTATTCTTGGATCAGCAATTAGCGCTCTGGCAAACGCAAGCAGTTGCCTTTGACCGGAAGAAAGCTTAGCCCCCCTTTCTTCAACATCAGTATCAAATCCTTCTTTGAATTTTTCTACAAAATTTAATACCTTTGTTGCCTTTGCCACATCAATTATCTCGTCCTCCGTTGCATCTAATTTGCCATACAATATATTTTCCCTGATACTCCCGGAAAATATGAAAGAATCTTGAAGTACCATGCTTATCTTGCTTCTCATAGATGATAGCCTTATATCCCTTATGTTATAACCATCTATCAGTATACTACCTTCTATTGGGTCGTAAAATCTCATAAGTAGATTAATAATGGAAGTTTTTCCTGCACCTGTCGGACCCACTAAAGCTACTACTTCACCAGGTTCAGCCCTGAAGGATATATCATGGAGCACCATCCTTTCTTCAGGATTATATCCAAAAGTAACATTCATAAATTCTACTGTTCCCTTTATATCTTCTAAGTCAAGTGCATCGGGAGAATCCACTATTTCAGGCATGGTATCCAGTATGTGGAATATTCTTTCAGATGAAGCCATAGCTGAAAGAGCCTGATTATAGACTTTGCTCAAAGCGCTTAAAGGTGACCAAAGCTTCCATATATAATTTACAAAAGCTATTACAGTACCTACACTAACTTCATCCCTTGTCACCATTACCGCTCCAAGCCAGACCACAGCGCATGTACCAGCCATGCCTACAAACTCTACCAACGGCCAGGATAAAAGCTGTATTACCGTTGCATGTATATGAGCCCTATAATTTTTCGTATTAATTTCTTCAAATTTGCGTATATTGTACTCCTGTCTTGAAAAGGCCTGTATAACCCTCATACCTTGAAGAGTCTCGTTCATATTTGCATTAATGTTTGCCATGGTTTTCCTTGTTTCGGACCATGCCTTTTCACTGGCACTCTTAAGACAGACAAGCAGTAGTATAAAAACTGGAACTACGGTAATCGTAATAGCAGCTAGTTTGTAATTTATGACAAATATTATTGCTATAATTCCCAATATTGATATTATCTCGCTTATAAACGAAACAACACCTGTATTTATAAAGTCGCTTATTGCCTGGACATCATTTGTTATCCTTGAAATAATCTTACCTCCCGGCCTTCCATCAAAAAACCTAAAGGATAGGTTCTGGATATGCTCAAATGTTTCTTTCCTGATATCAT
>DAOSDD010000267.1:0-5486 GCA_035362115.1 Clostridiales bacterium
AAAAATTGATATAAGCGTGTTTGTTAAACATTACTTCATATTCAAAAAACGCATACGTAAAAAATGCACACATATGATATTGAAGGAATGAAATATTGATAAATATAATAGGAATATATTGATAAATATGATATAAATATTTAGATAATATAAGTATAACCTAATATAGGCAAGATAATATGAGATAATACCATATAATCTGTAATTGTGGACAACGTTAAAATTGACATTGAAATATATATTTTATATACTATTTATTGTTCCACAAAATTCGTAAGGGCGCTTAGCTCAGCTGGGAGAGCACCTGCCTTACAAGCAGGGGGTCATAGGTTCGATCCCTATAGCGCCCACCAAAAACAAGGTGTAAGATTTTTAAATTCTTATACCTTGTTTTTTTGTATACAATATCATTTAAAATTTCTTATTTAAATGATAAAATAATCATATGGAGTGGTATTAAGAAACATATTATAATAATTAAATACTTTGGAGGCGTAAATGTTTTATCCTTTAAAGTTTGTACCTGTTTATAAAGATTATATATGGGGAGGTAGGAATCTTGAGAAACTGGGCAAAAAACTTCCTGAAGGAAAAGTTGCTGAAAGCTGGGAAGTATCCTGCCATCCTGATGGAGAAAGTATAATTTCAAACGGCTTGTTTAAAGGGAAATCCCTTACTGATTATGTTAATGAGTTTAATTATAAAGTAATAGGGACAGGTTTATCATGGAAGCCAGGCGACAGGTTCCCTCTGCTTATCAAGCTGATTGATGCAAATGACAGGTTATCTGTGCAAGTGCACCCTGATGATGAGTATGCTTCCCTGCATGAGGAAGATAAGAACGGTAAAAATGAAATGTGGTATGTAATATCTGCCAAGCCGGGGGCAAAGCTTGTATACGGCCTGAAGACCGGTACTACCCGTGAAAAGCTCGAAAATGCAGTAAGAAACAATTCTATTGAGGAACACCTTAATTATATCCAGGTTGCAGCGGGGGATGCATTGAACATACCTGCAGGCCTTGTACATGCTATTGGCAGCGGAATATTGCTTGCCGAAGTTCAGCAGAATTCCAATAACACATATAGAGTATATGATTATGAACGCGTAGACATAAATGGGAATAAAAGACCCCTGCATATTGAAAAAGCATTGGAAGTAATTAGTTATGATGAGGAAGCCAGTTGCAATGATGATGTGAGTAATATAAATACGTTCAATAACAAAAAAATGGTAGAAAATTACCAACCTGAGAATTCCATCACACATCTTGTGTCCAGTAAATATTTTGCTGTTGATTTAATTGATATATCCAGTGAAGGTGAAATAGAGGAAATTGCTGATGGAAGCAGGTTTTATATATATCTTTTTATTAAAGGAGATGGAGTTATAAGTTATTCTAATAATGGTGACAGTTCTCATAAAAATAATGGGGACAGCTCTCGAACTGGTTCTCAAAAGTGTACTCAAAGTACCGGATGCTTTTTTAATAAAATAGATGTAAAAATGGGGGAGTCAGTTTTTATACCTGCATCTATGGGAAATTATAAAATATCCGGTAATATTAAGTGCATAAAAGCATATATACCATTATGCCATATGAAATTATAACATTTAAAATAAGGTTTTAAAAAAGTATAATATGAATATAATTATATACACTAACTGAATGTAATAATGCGGTTCTTTATCATTAATCACTACTGCAACCGCAAAAATAAAATACATAGAAGGGAAAATTTAGATGAAAACTACTGTTAATATTAATGATGTTCTAATGATTGCAAATGCAGAACATTATGACCCTTTTAATGTTTTAGGAATGCATTTTGCAGATTTGGGAGCGGATACGGGAGTTGATATTTGCTCTGACTATCCCAATACGGCTTGCGATACTGGATGTGATACTGGAAAGATATTAGTTGTAAGGGCACTTTTGCCTAATGTAGAGAGTGCCTCAGTAGTTGATCTGGAATGTGAAAATGAACAAGGTATTTCTGCCTGCTATGAGATGTGTAAAATTCATGAAAGTGGTTTTTTTGAAGCGGTAATATCCGACAGAAAAAGCTTTTTCAAATATAATATACAAATTAAAGACTATTGTGGGAATACTTATAGAATATTTGACCCTTATTACTTTCCACCAGTACTTACAGATTTTGACCTGTATCTCTTTAACGGAGGAAATCACCACAAAATCTACGAAAAACTTGGAGCACACACCTGCACTATAAATGAAGTGAAAGGGACTTTATTTGCTGTTTGGGCTCCATGTGCAAAGCGGGTTAGTGTAGTAGGCAATTTCAATCAATGGGATGGAAGACGGCATCAAATGAGAAGCCGTGGGCCATCTGGTGTATGGGAAATATTCATACCGGAAATTGATAAAGGCGAAATATATAAATACGAAATAAAGACTGCTAGTAACGAGCTTTATCTTAAATCCGATCCATATGCTTTTTGCTCGGAATTAAGACCTGGTACAGCATCAATAGTATATGATTTAAGTAATTATTGCTGGAACGACAGCCAATGGATGAAACAGAGAGATAGCGGCAATTTCTTTGATAAACCCGTATCAATCTACGAGGTGCATTTAGGGTCATGGGCAAGAGTTACGGAAGAAGAAGAAAGATTTTTGACATATACTGAATTGGCCGACAAACTTGTAAATTATGTTAAAGAAATGGGTTATACCCACATAGAATTGCTTCCTATAGCCGAGCACCCATTTGATGGTTCCTGGGGATATCAGATAACGGGTTATTATTCTCTTACCAGCAGGTATGGTAAGCCGGAAGATTTTATGTATTTTATTGACAGATGTCATCAAGAAGGTATAGGCGTGATTGTAGATTGGGTACCGGCACATTTTCCCAAGGATGGGCATGGCCTTGCACGGTTTGATGGATCCGCTCTTTACGAGCACTATGATCAAAAGCAGGGTGAGCATCCTGATTGGGGTACTCATATATTCAACTATGGCAGACATGAGGTGAGAAATTTCCTTGTTTCGAATGCTCTTTTCTGGTTTGAAAAATACCATATAGATGGTCTGAGGGTTGATGCTGTAGCATCTATGCTTTATCTGGATTATGGTAAAAAAGATGGAGAATGGATACCTAATAAATGGGGCGGTAAAGAAAATGTTGCTGCTATAGAGTTTTTACGACAGCTTAATACTACAGTTTTCACATATTACCCTGGAGTCATGATGATTGCTGAAGAATCTACTTCATGGTCCCTTGTCTCAAAGCCACCATATGTAGGGGGGTTGGGGTTTTCCTTTAAGTGGAATATGGGGTGGATGAATGATTATTTGAGATATATTAGCATGGACCCTATATATAGGAAATATAACCATAATAATCTAACTTTTTCAATAATGTATGCTTTCTCTGAAAACTTTATTCTTGTGCTTTCCCATGATGAAGTAGTACATGGAAAGTGTTCAATGATAAATAAAATGCCGGGAGACTACAATCAAAAGTTTGCAGGACTCAGGGCCAGTTATGGTTATATGTATGGACATCCAGGCAAGAAACTCTTATTCATGGGAGGAGAATTTGGACAGTTTATTGAATGGGACTACAAGCGAAGCCTTGATTGGCATTTGCTTGATTATGACATGCACAAAAAACTGCAGAGATATGTTAAAGATTTGAATGCTTTGTATAAAAGAGAAAAAGCTTTTTATGAAGTTGACTTTAATTATAAAGGCTTTGAATGGATAGATTGTAATGACTCGGATTATAGCGTAATTTCTTTTATTCGTAAAAGCAATGATGAAGGGGATATACTAATTTTTGTATTTAATTTCACGCCTGTAGCACATTCTGATTACAGGATAGGAGTTCCTTTTAGTGCTTTTTACAAAGAAATATTCAATAGTGATTCAGAAATTTATGGTGGAAGCAATATGGGCAATCTTGGCGGTGTTAAGGCAGACGAAATTGTGTTTCACAACAAGCCATATTCAATAAGCTTGCAGATACCTCCTTTGAGTATGCTTGTTTTAAAGCCGATTAAGGAAAATTAGACAAAAGACTGCCTTAAATTATAAATAAAAATGGTTTGGAGACATTTTTATTTATAATACAAAATATGGTAAGAAGTGATTTCAGGTATGATATTCACTTCAGCAATGGATTGTAGAGTTTAAGTCTACATGAAAATTTCATATTTGTTATAAAAAAACAGTTTTAAATTATAAATAATTTAAAACTGTTTTTGGTGACCCATAGGGGACTCGAACCCCTGTTATCGCCGTGAAAGGGCGGTGTCTTAACCACTTGACCAATGGGCCATTTATGGTAGCGGCGGTCGGATTTGAACCAACGACACTGCGGGTATGAACCGCATGCTCTCGCCAACTGAGCTACGCCGCCGCAAAAGGATTAATTAACCCTGTTTCATTACGTAACCCGTAACATGCTTCTCTATTTTAACAGATACATATCAGTAAAGTCAAGAAAAACTTTTTATATTTTTTATATGGACGCATTTTCTGTATATGACAAAAAAATATGGCATTATTCTATTAACAAAGTATATGATACGCAGTAAAAACATACCACAATACATGAAAAAGCGCATTTAAGTTTTGCTTTTCACAATAGTTATTCAATAAAACCCATTAAAGAAATTATACATTTCATATCTTGCATCCTGTAAAATATGCAGCCTGTTTACCATTTCTATATTTATGCCTAATTGGCTGCATATATCCTTCAATAGATAATATGTCTCATCTCGTTGCACGAATATTCTAGAGGGGAAATGTCCAGAACGCTCAATAAGATTTGTAATCAAATCAATAAATTTAAAGCCATCATTCTTTATATCTTTTACCATATCGAAACAAAGTATTAATCCCCTTGTTTGCTCTATTACCAGGCATATTTTGGGATAATAAGGCCGATCGTTGTCCTTAATAGGTCCGGGGCTGTAAAAAGTATCTATTTCCCAGGCAGAGCCCTTCTTACGTCCTAATAGTTGTAATCTTTTAAGTTTTATTTCATCCTCTAAATGGTAAGAAGCATACTGGGATGTATAAGGTGTTGCTGCAATATATTCGTCATACCATTCGAGTCTTCCATTCTTTTCTTCCGGAATCCGGGTTAAAAAAGTCAGGGGTTCATCATGATATAGAAATTCCTTGCCTTCATCTCTACATATAAGGGCAACGTGCATTGCTTGTATAAGAATATTTGTAAGGAACCTGGATTCTCTGGCAGTAATAAACCATGGAAAGAACCCTGGAAAATGATTTCTAAATAAAGGCCACTGATTTCTTCCCCTGAATTTTAGTCCCAGTTCTTTAATAACCTTCCGATCTTCTCCCGAAAGCATTTCCCTGTCTTCAAAAGATGCCATAAGACATTTCTGTATATGCATACTGTCAGGGTCGTCTGGGTCCAACTCTCCTGATAGCACATTAAGTATTCCATCAAGTCCTTCAGAGCCAAGGTAGCATGCAATACCAA
>DAOSDD010000268.1:0-5480 GCA_035362115.1 Clostridiales bacterium
CATCCGCCCGAACTGATTCCTGAAATGGTTCGCCTATGGAAAGAAGAGGGTTATGAAGTTGTGGAAGGAGTTAAGGCTTTACGCGGAAAAGAAAGCTTGATTAATAAGGCGGGGGCTAATTTGTTTTATCGTGTATTAAGCAAATTTTCCGGATTTGACATAAACCAGGCTTCAGATTTCAAACTGTTAGATAGAAAAGTTGTTCAGGCATGGAAAAGTATGAATGAAAGACATACTTTTTTCAGAGGGATGTCTGCATGGGTGGGGTTTAACAGAGCAAGTATTCCTTTTAATATAAGGAACAGGACAAACGGAACATCCAAATGGTCCTTGTTTAGGCTATTCAAGCTTGCAATAAATGCCATAACTTCATTCTCATCATTTCCCCTCCATATAGTTACTTTTATGGGGTTGGTTTTTCTCACCGGTTCATTGATACTTGGAATTCAAACCATATATATGAAGCTCAAAGGCATAGCTTATAGTGGCTTCACAACAGTTATTCTTCTGCTTTTAATAATCGGAAGCGCCCTAATGATAAGCCTGGGAATTATTGGGACCTACATCGCCAAAATATATGATGAAGTTAAACAAAGACCCAGGTACATTGTGGCAGAGAAAACAGAAAGTGAAAAAGAGCTGTTTGTCAAGTAAACTTCCAGCTACCCCAAAGTGTAGTGACTTGTAGGAAGTAATTTCCATAAGCTGGCTGATTAGCCTAAGTCCTAACTGACTACGATTAATAAGAATATATATGTACTTAAAGATGCTTCTCTAGTCTTAAACACTATGCTTTAATATTAAACATTTCTGATGGCAGGAAAAGTGTATTAAAGATATAAAACCTTATCAATCATTGGCGAAGAGAACCTACCGCAGAAATGCGAGTTTAAATAATCTGAAAGGATGTATATAATGTAGTTAAAAACTCAGGTAATTATCTTTAATTCGTTTTGCAAAATTAATAATATCAGGTATATTCTTTTTCAGAATAGCATACACAATTTCTGGTTGTATCCTGAGATAATCATGTACAATAATATTTCGAAATTGGGCCATTTTTTTTAATTGAGTATTCAACACATTGGTGATTATATTCTGTTCTTTCAAAACTTCAAAGCTATCTTTATTATCTTTTGGTTCACGATATCCCTCATATGAAATAATATAATTGGCAATATCTAGACAAGCTTCCACTGCCATATGAAGTGTTCGCTCAACATACCTTCTGAAAATTTTATCTGAGGCAAATTCTTCCCAACATTTATCTTTCCTTGCTTTTTCTAAATCACTTATGTATTCTTCCAATGCTGTTAAGCGCCTTTGAATTACATCCGAATCTACCATAATATCACATCCCCTCCAGCCTTTTCATAGAACACTCATTATATAGATTATAAAATTTCTGTCTGTCAAAAAAATCTTTTCGCTTTTTCACTTCAAAGACTACTCTTCGCTCTACATTTATATTATAAATTAAGACTTTCTCTTCCATGATCTTATGAACAAAGAATGAGTCTGCGCTTTCCAAATCAACTATATCAACCTTCCTATGAAAAATATCTTCAAGTTCTGATGCAATTCTGAGTTTTTTCTCGAATCGTTCTACTATGTTCATTTCAACAGAAAACAGCACAGCTATATCTATATCACTATGTTTTCTGTCTTTGTTTTTTGCAAATGAACCAAATAAATAAACTGCATCTGTATTTTCAATGTTGCTAAAGTATTCAGCAAGTGTTTGAATAACCATTTCATCCATGGTGCTGTTCTCATCTCCTGTTTTATATAGACTATTTATATCTATTATTTGCATTTAATCTATAATTTAATTATACACTACCAGGGTTCAAATGAGCCAATACTATTATATCACTATATTGAAATAATATTAAATATTTGTACATTTTATACTATGTTAACTTAAGCAATTTTTTGTAAAAACCCACTAATGGATAAGTATGAGATATTGGCATTCCACGAAGACCTAAATTAGAAAACTCAGCTTCATAAGTATCAGTTCTATAGTTCAATTTTACAGTATGTCGAACCAAAAGCCACGGATTTGCCCACAAAGAAATCTCGCAATTCATCCTTCTTATATTTCTTCAAATCATCATATTGAATGCTTACAGCATCAGGATCTGCAGCTTTTAATATTTCATCTCTTTCCACCAGGTTAGAGCAGGGTTTCCCGTCTACATAAACAGCATAATTTTCATCTATATTCAATTGTAGGAGTAAGATAATAAATCTTTGCATTTACCAACTCCAGATTTTTAATATCTTTTACAAATTCTTTATTGCTGTCATACCAGAAAACAATTTTGCAGCTATCTCCGGCAAATTCGGAGTTTAACTTATCTCTTATCTGTTTTGAGCTTAATTCAGCCATATATTATCTCTCCTATATTATTTTTCTATCTAATCTTTGCTAATACATTCAAATGTTTACCTTTTTCATCAGTTTGAACTTTATCGTAATTCACCTTTCTTTAGAATCATCATACAGCCCTTCTTCATCTAATTGCCTTTCCATGTCAGCTACATGCGGATTTGTGCTATATCCCAGTTTTTCGTTAAATACCTTTAAAAATACATTAAGTATAGTATCCTTGTCTTTTCTTCCTGACGTTTCACTTTTTGAATCAATATTAAATAAAATAACATCAGTAGTAATTGAACAGGCCAACTTCATATCAGTTATAACCACAGGGTCTTCAACTATTATATACCATCAATTATTATAGTTCAGCACAAAGTGGCTATCTTTTCTAATATTCCTGCCTTTTCCACACCGAAAATTTCTAGTCTGTGAAGTGCTCGAGTACATACGGTATAGAAAAGCTGTTCCTCATTAAACATATATTCATCCGCAGATAGCACTACTGCTATGACAATATCAAATTCCAGACCTTTGGTCAGGTAGGACGGTATCACAATGATACCAGAAGGTATTTCATTATCCCCATTTGTTATGAGATTTGCTGATAATTCCTTTTTAAGATATTTGTATACCTGATGGCAACCGCTTAAGGTTCGACAGATAATGGCAATCGAACGGAATTTTTTATCTTTTATACCGTTCACATAACCAATAATTAAATTACATACAGCTTTCATAGTCTCCGCTGTCACTATCTCCGGCACTTTTCCGCTTCTTCCAAATGGTATGGTTTTCGAAGAAATTATCCGTGAAGCAAATTCCATAATCTCTACTGTTGAACGGTAACTTTTATCAAGCTCGATATATTCAAAATTTTTTGTATCAGTGAGTTCTCCCGCTGATCGCAAATTCCCTATTCCACTTACAGGGTTTATGTTCTGGTTCAAATCACCCAAAAGTGTAACAGTACAGTGAGAATAAAGCTGTGAGAACAACTTGAATGCAACTTCAGAATAATCCTGTGCTTCATCAATTATTACATGCTTAATTTCCTTGCCGGGGTCGATCATTCCTAGCAAAACCATCAAATAAAGGATAGGGGCTTGATCCTCATAATAAAGGATACCACCTTTCAGAGTATTCACCGTATTCCTTCGGGTTTCATCCGAAAGAGTTCCACCACAGGAATTCCAAACCGCAAAGTCTTCAAACAACATACAGTAAAGACTGGCAATATTAATAGATAGCATGTTTACTACATCATTTTTAACCTTTTCCAGTTCTCGTGTTACTTTACGACGGCTTAACACTTTTATCTCAGAATTACTGATATATTCCGTACTGTTAGCCAGTTCCTCCCTTATTTCCTGTCGTCTCTGCTTCTCATATTCCTTTATACGTGTTGTTACTACTAACTCCATTCGTGAAAGCCTTTTAGTTAAAGGCATATGGTGATAGCTATTGTGAAAAAGCTCTTCAAGCTCCTCTTTGTCAGCAAATACAATATCTCCATCTCTTATCTCATCAAACTGCATAATACTATTCTCAAAAGTTTCGGCAAATCTCTCCAATACAGTAGCAAACTGTTTCGATGTTTTAAAATGCATACTCTCCCATCGGCTGCTTAATTCATCTGAACATTTCCGTGTAAGTTGCCATTCCATCATTTCCGCATAAGATTCATATTTTTTAAACAGATTTCCGAGCACATCTTGTGCAAGTTCAACCAATGTTATGCAGTGTAAATCGTCTTCACCCAGTTCAGGTAATACAGTCGAAATGTATTTGGAAAAAGCTCCATTCGGTGTGAATAAAGAAATATTCTCTGCCTTTAAATTGTCTCTATAGCGGTAAAGTAAGTATGCGGCTCTATGAAGTGCTATAGAAGTTTTGCCACTGCCTGCAGGCCCCTGTACTGCTATTACTCGTTTGCCTTCATACCGTATTGCACGGTTTTGTTCCCTCTGGATAGTACTTACTATTGTTTTCATCCTGTTATTTGAACTTCCTGCAAGTATGTCCTGTAAAATATTATCCTCTATAGCAACGTTACTATCAAACATCAATATAAGCCGACCTTCTTCAATTCTGTACTGCCGTTTGAGAACAAGCTCGCCTTCAATATATCCAGAGGGGCACTCATATAAAGCTCGTCCCGGTTCATAGTCATAAAACATACTGCTTACCGGTGCCCGCCAATCATAGATGAGAATCTCTCCTGTATCTGCTCTACGGAGTCCATATATACCAATATAGAAACTCTCCGTATCCCAATTATCTTCCCGGAAGTCGAACCGGCCAAAGTAAGGTGAATTAATCTGCCGTTCAAGCATTTTAACTTTTCTGCTATTTTCTGATTGCTCACTAATATTCCGTTTTAACAAAGCAATATCCTGAATAAAAGTTGGAGTTTCATCTAGTGTTGACAGCCCGGAAAGTGCACCGGCTCCCTCCCACATTTCTTTATTAATTAGTCGCATCTGTTTTCTATATTCATCACTATTCCTTGTTCTTTCAAGCAATTCACTACCAATTATCCGTTTTACAATTTCAAGCCTTCTAACTTCATTTTCCCAATCTGGATGCATATATTACTCCTTTGTATTTACATTATAAATTTTATTTTATAATTATTTGTAATATTTTACAACCCCCTTTAATAAGAAGGATAAAAGAAGAAGCGAATTATTCAAGACGAACTAGTAGAAAAGTTCAAGATTTTAGCAGGCAGATATAAAATATATGGAATAATAGTTTGCCTGCTGTAAAAAAGGTTGAAACTGTTCATGTTATTTTTCAATGTAATCTACTTTGTAAGCTGAATCTTATGAAGTACAAACCCCATTACACAGTCAGCATCAAAAATAGCTTTTTTCATATCATTCTCTGTGATATCAATCTCAAATAGATACCGCAGCTGTACACCATACATGGATTGTTAAGTTTAGGGCAAGGGAAAATTTGTAATTCACGACACGGATGCCATTATTGGGGGTGAGAGGTGAGAGATTAGGGATTAGAGATTGGAGGTTAGAGATTAGAGAACAATTCATCCTCCGAGATAAACAACGGAGGTTTTCTTGTGCCGACTTTA